>DATEXS010000213.1:0-3763 GCA_035256725.1 Anaerolineae bacterium | reverse complement strand
CCGCCTCCTCCGGCTCCACTTCGGGCACACCGGCCTCGCCTCGAGTGGCGCAGAGTAGCTGGACCTGCGCGCCCTGCCGAGCCAGCAGGGCCAATGTGCCACCGCAGCGGAAGGTCTCGTCGTCAGGGTGGGCGAAGATGGCCAACACGGAGGAGGGAAAAGGGGACAACGGTCTGGTCAACCTTTCAAGCATCTGTCCCTACGATGACCTGGACACTGGTGTCTCCCTTGCGCCTGCGCCGTTTGGTCCACCAGGGCAGGAAGAAGAGGTAGAGCCCGGTGATGGCCATGGTCAACAGGACAACTTGTTGTCCCCGCTGGGCGATGAAGGCTGCCGGAGTATTGCGCGCCAGCACCGCTGTGATAATCAGCACCACAAAGGGCAAAGCCAGCCAGCGGTGTATCTTGCGCACGTACCTGTTCAGGAACCTCGACATTTATCCTCTGCTCCTGCTCAAATGAGCCGCCATGACCCTTACCTCGACGGCCCCCGTTCTGCTCCTCACAACCCTTGCACGGCCAGCACGCGAAGGGGATCCGCGGCGGAAATGGTGCGCACGGCACCTGCTGGCACCAGCGCCAGCGATCCGGCCTGGAGACCGACCTCTTCGTCGCCTACCCGCAGGCTACCCTGCCCCTCGATGACATAATACAGCAGGGAGGCTGACATTTGACAGGGCGCCACCGCCTGACCGGCGTCCAGGTTCACCAACGCGACCCGAATACCGTCGGCGTCGAGCAATCGCTTCGGCGCTATGTCCGCACTGCTAGGCGGAAAGTCCTTCATATGCCTCGTTTGAACGATTGAGATGGTCATCAAGTCCTCCCAATCTGCACCTTGTCACTCAGACCCTCACCCGCCAGGCCAGAGCGTCTTTCTCCGAGCAGGTGCGGCGCGCTGCGGAAGCGCACTGCACCTCCTTCCGTCCTTATCCAGCTGCCTTGAGCTCAGCGAGGCGCCCTTCCACGGCCTTAGCCTGAGCCTGCAAGTCCTTCAGGTACTCCTCCAGCTGGGCGATGCGCTCCTCACGGCTGGAGAAGCGCGGGCCGAAGGGGAAGCCGGGACCGCAGACCCCGGGGCCGCACTGACGCCATGGCGCGTGACCGTGATGGCCACAGCAGCTCCCTTGTCCACACATACCTCTCACCTCCCTTACTTTGATGGCGATGCAAAATGGGTCTGATAATCGGCCAGGAAGCGCTCGAGCCGCTCCCGGGTGCGGCGGATGTTCATGGCCCAGGCGTGCAGATATTCGAGCCCCTCGTCGGTGATCTCGTAGACGCGCCGGGCCGCGCCGCGCCCCTCTGTGTCCCACGACGATCGGACGAGTCCGTCCTCCTCAAACTGCCGCAGCGTGCGGTAGAGCAGGCCCGGATCTACGTTGGTGTCCTCCTCCTGGGCCATGGATTCCATCAGTTCGTAGCCGTGGGCGGGTCTCTGGGCCAGAAGTAAGAGGAGCTTTGGTTGCATGAAGCCACGTACCCGTCCCCCGCCTGGGCAGCAGGCCCTGCTGTCATCCTGCCCTCGATGCCTGTCACACATACCCTCACCTTCCCATCAGCATATGGCATAGTCTGATATATGACTTACACATATAGTATACCAAAAGATCCCTAGTCTGTCAAGCCGCGTGCGCCGTGGCAGTGGGGGCCTTCGGCATCGCCTCCCAGGAGGCCCTGGCCACGGTCATCGGGCCGCTGATCGAGGTGCCCGTGTTGATCGGCCTGGTGTACGTGGCCCTGTGGACAAGACGGACCTTCTTCACAAGGCTGGCGCTTCCAGAAGGCGCATCCTGAGTAGCCCTGAGTAGGGCGCAGCAGGTATCGAAGGGCGTATCGAAGGATCGCTCCCGCGCCCACATCTTCACCCCCTGCTGTGCAGAGGACGAAGGTTGCCTATGGCGGGGCTTCCTCTCCAGGCTGCCCAATATCAGGCGGATCAGGCTCCTGCGATGCAACCTTGTCACGGCCCCCATCTCATCCGGTAAGCGCCCGCGCCCCAGCTTAGTCGCTTTGACGTACCGCTTCTTGACCAGCCGCAGATACTTCCGCCGTTCGTTTATGGTCATCTTCTCTTCTTTGGGCATAGTCCCCTCGGTAACTTTATCATTTGAGTGAACTATACCTCTTCGGTACCGTTATGGGTCAGTGAATGCGCGTCGTTGACAGCTACATAACGCAGTGATATACTTCTGCCCTAGACCCAAGACATGCAGCCGGAGGCGAGGCATGAACTGGCTGGACGTAGTGCTGGCCGTGCTCTTCGCGGTGGGCCTGGCGGGAGGCTACCTCCAGGGGCTAATCAGACAGGCTCTGAGCCTTGGGGCCATCATCTGTGGACTGATCTTAGCTACCTACCTTCACGTGCCCTTGGCGGCCTGGCTGGCCTTCACCTTTCCGGGACTGGGCGAGGCGACCAGAGAGACGACCGCTTTCTTGTTCTCGGCGGTGGTGCTGGTGTCGGCGTTGGACGCTATCCAGAGGAAAGCCATGCCGGATACCCACCTGCTCTCCATCGGTGTGCTGGACCGCATCGCGGGCCTGCTTGTCGCCATCATCGCGGTCTCCTTGCAGCTGAGCCTCGCCCTCCTGGCTCTCAATTTCTTGTTGACCATCCGCTGGCCTGTGGGGGAAACCATGCGACTGGTGCTGCTGAGCGGGCAAAAGTCGTCTGTGCTGATGCCAGCCTTCATCAACCTGCTAGTGGCCCTGGTCACAGTGGTGGGGCGATTGCTGCCTGAGGGCAGGCCACGGTTCCTCAGATTCATGTGAAAGGCACCGCAGCCTTGAAATCGACCCTCCCCGTTGGCCGCCGCCAGCGGGGTTGCTTTGTAGAGAGATGAACGACAAGTCCTGGCAGGTCCTGGAATACCCCAAGATCCTAAATCAACTGGCCGAGCACACCTCGTTCTCCCTGGGCCACGAACTGGCTCTCAAGCTGCGTCCGTCTTCCAGAGAGGACGTGGTGGCGCAGAGGCAACAAGAGACCACCGAGGCCAGGAATCTCCTGGACACGAAGCCTTCCCTGTCCCTGGGTGGGGTGTCCAACCTGCGCCCATTGCTCAAAAAGGCCCGTCTCCAGTCAGCCTTGACCGCTGGTGAGCTCCTGGACGTAAGGACCACCCTCCTCTCGGCCGGGTCTCTGCGACGTTCCATCGCTCCCTTACACGAACGGTTCCCCAACCTGGCCGCCCGCGCCGAGGAGATAGAGGCTCACTCGGACCTACCCCAGGAGATCTCCCGCGCCATCAATGACCGCGCAGAGGTCATCGATCAGGCCAGCCCTGCTTTGGCCCGCATCCGTCAGGAGGTCAACGAAGTCCACGAAGAGCTCCTGGACAAGCTGGAGCGAATCGTCTCTTCCCCAGCCAACAGCCATTTCATGCAAGAGCAACTCATCACCGAGCGCCATGGCCGCTACGTGATCCCCCTCAAGGCCGACTTCAAAGGCCGCATCCCCGGGGTGGTTCACGATCAATCGTCCAGCGGGGCTACCTTGTTCATCGAACCTCTGGCCACTCTGGACCTGAACAACCAATGGCGCCAGCTACAGGTAGAGGAAGAGAGAGAAGTAGAACGCATTCTGAAGCAGCTTACGAGCCGGGTAGCCCAGGAGGAGGAATCCATCGCCAGAACCTTGCGGGCCCTGGCCTCGTTGGACCTGGCCTTCGCCAAGGCCAAGTATAGCCTCAGTGTACAGGGCACGGAGCCCGAACTGGTCCGGTTCCGTGATGAGAGCGCGAGATCAGAGACCGGGGGGACC
>DATEXS010000212.1:0-6727 GCA_035256725.1 Anaerolineae bacterium | reverse complement strand
GAGATGCATCCCGTCCGGCTTCACCCAGCGCACCTGGCCCTCGGTCCCTCTGTCCCTGAGTGTCTGCTGGAGCTCGCCGAGCGCTCTCTTGACGTCTTCTTCGAGCTCTATGGCTACGAAACTCCTGATCTGCTCCATCTGTCTCCCATTGGGGATTATAGCACACGAGTCGGAAACGCTTCAAACGGTGATGCTCACTCTCGCCTTCCGCTAGGCCAGGAGTCAGCCAGGTGCCAGTACCGCTCCGCCAGTCCTTCCGTAGGGCTAAGCGCCCGCGCGTAATCCCATACGCGGAGCCTCATCCGTTCTTCGTGCCCGAAGAGGTTGGTGACCTGAGAGCGATAGGCGGCGATGGCTTCGATCTTGGCCTGCACACCTTCCTCGTCTAGCGGCGTCGACTCGGGGCGCCAGTCACGGTCTCCGGCAGACTCCAGCGCGTTGGTCAGTGCGCCAGGCCTTTCCACATAGGGGTAGTCTTCGTAAAGGATGATCCTGGCAGGCCTGTCGCGCAGGCTCAGCAGGGCACGTTTCACTAGCTGGTGGTCGACATGGTTTCCCACGCCCAGTGGTGCATAGAGGGAGGACTTGTGGAGCGGTAAGGCGTGGGAGAGCGAAGACATGATCTGTCCGCTCAGCTCTGCGTCCACCGGATGGGGTGAGCCAAAGAGATCCTCGTCGGACAGGTACAAGAAAGAGTCTCCATCGAAGCGGTATATGGCGTCAAGGTAATCTAAATGAAGGAGATCTGCCCCCAAGATGTCCATGGCGATCTGATCCTCTCGCCTGCGCTCGATTGTGGGCTCCTGGCCCGTCTCCCATCGAGCATGGATGCGCGCGGCGAAGGGAGAGAGCCTGTCCAGGGGCGGCTGACCCGCGAAGATAGTGATAACCAGCACCCGTGTCCCCTCCGCTGCCTGGCGGTGGATCAGTCCCCCGCAGGAGAGGACCGCATCGTCGAGGTGTGGTGACAGATAGACGGTCCACTCACTCACGGTTGACCTCCAGTCGGGGAGACTACCACAGTCGAGCCTCGACCGCTAAGGGTTGGCGATCCGTGAGGCCCACAACTCTCTGAACATAGCGGGTGGCCCAGTTTGGTCACTACTGGGAGGCTTTGGCGGAGGCGACAGGCAGGCCAATGGTTAGTGCCCCCTCAGCCCCTCCAGCAGGCGCCCGTCTACGTTTGACAATCCTGTCCAGTGTGGTAAGATAGGTCACAAAAAGCGGAGGATTTGCAGAGGTGAAGAGGACATTGTTCGCAGTTCTGGTTGTATTGGCCATGGCGGCAACAGCGTGCAGTGCGCCAGAGGTTCCTACTTTGCCGTCGGGAATGCCGTCGCCTCGACCGAGGGGTACCGACACCCCCACACCGGCAAGCGACGAAGAAGCTGTCATGCAGTTGCTTGACGCCGAGGCAGAGGCCGTGGTGTCTCAGGACATCGATCGGCTGATGGAGATTTGGCATCAGGATGGTGTGGTTGCGGATGCCAACCACACGCCGGCCAACCCCTCGGACGACAGGGTCTGGAGTGGGATAGCAGCCATCAGGGAGCGATACGTGAATGAGATCTTCCCTTCGGCCCCCAGTTCGGCGACCCATCCGGACGCCGAAGTGATTGTTGAAGGGAACACGGCTGCGGCATTGACCACGACCACTATCGGCTTAGACCATGCTCCGGGCGGGGACAAATGGACCTTCGCCAAGACAGATGGGCGCTGGATGATCACCAGCCTGACCTTCAATCTCGAGCCTCAGTAGTCTGTGTACCCACGTTGTTGAGGGTTTGGTGAAGTCTTGATGGCGGTGGGGAGCTGGAAGGTTCCCGCACCGCCCTTTCTTATCAGGTAGTGGTCCGGAAAGGGGGCGCTCAGTGGCCGAACTGGGCAAGATCATCAGGGTGGCTCGGGGAGAAGAGCAGGCCGAGCTACTGCTCAAGAACGCCCGACTCGTGAACGTGCTGTCGGGCGAGGTTCACCAGGCTGATGTTGCCGTAGCGGATGGGCACGTGGTCGGGTTCGGCGACTACGACGCAAGGGAGGTGACGGACCTGCGCGGTTCCTATCTGTGCCCTGGTCTCATCGATGGCCACGTGCACATCGAGAGCTCCATGTTGCGCATACCCGAGTTCGCGCGGGTCGTAGTGCCGCACGGAACCACGACGGTGATAGCCGATCCCCACGAGATCGCCAACGTGCTTGGGTTGGACGGCATCCTTTATATGATGGAGTCGAGCAAAGGTAGCCCATTGGATGTGTATTTCATGCTACCGTCCTGCGTCCCGGCCAGCGAGTTGGAGACGTCTGGGTCCAGGTTGATGTCCTATGACCTCTCGCCTCTTCTCAGGGAGGAGTGGGTCGTCGGCGTCGGAGAGATGATGAACTACCCTGGTGTCTTGGCCGGGGACGAGGACGTCCTCGAACGGATCGCTATCGCCGATGGGAAACGCGTGGATGGCCACGCACCCCGATTGTCTGGGAAGGACCTAAATGCCTATATCGCGGCCGGTATCGCCTCAGACCACGAGAGTAGCTCTCTGGAAGAGGCCAAGGAGAAGCTGCAAAGAGGCATGTACGTCATGATCCGTGAGGGGAGCGTCGCCAAGAACATGGAAGCACTGCTGCCCCTGGTCACCCCGGAGAACGCGCGCCGCTGCATGTTGGTTAGCGATGACAACGACCCTGCGGAGTTGAGCAAGTACGGTCACATGGATCGCATCGTGAGGAAGGCGATGCACCTGGGGTTGAAACCCCTGCTGGCCATCCAGATGGCGACCATCAACACGGCTGAGTACTTCGGACTTCGGAGTCTGGGGGCCATCGCTCCCGGCTATCGGGCGGACATGATCGTCGTGGACGATCTGGAGAGTTTCCGCGTTAAGAAGGTATTCCGCGAGGGGCGTCGGGTGGCGGAGGACGGAGTGATGCTGGCCATGGGGGGCGAGAGCCGGCCCGTGCCCCTGAGAGGAACGGTCAATGTGGCCTGGATAGAGCTGGAACACTTCCGCATCAAGGCAGAGGGCACCAGGGCCAGGGTCATCGAGCTGACCAGCGACCAGTTGGTGACCAGGGAGGGAGTGCGCGAAATCAGGACGGTGGATGGCATCGCCGTGGCTGATGTGGAAAGAGACATTCTGAAGCTAGCCGTGATCGAGAGACACATGGCCTCGGGCAATACGGGACTGGGCTTCGTGAAGGGATTCGGACTGAAACGCGGGGCTCTGGCCTCCTCCGTGGCCCACGATTCTCACAACATCATTGTGGTGGGGACCAACGACTTGGACATGATGACAGCGGCAGTTCAGATAGTCAAGATGCAGGGAGGTCTGGTCGTCGCCGCTGGCGACAAGGTTCTCGCTACGGTGCCCTTACCCATCGCTGGACTGATGTCCGAAAAGTCAGCCAAGGACTTGAGCCTAGAGGTGGAGAACGTGAACCTGGCGGCCAGAGAACTAGGATGTACGGTGTCCACTCCCTTCATGGCGATGTCTTTCCTGGCGCTGCCTGTGATACCAAGCTTGAAGCTCACGGACAAGGGCCTGGTGGACGGGAAAAAGTTCGCCCTTGTGCCCCTTTTTGTGGACAGTGAATGAGCCGCTGTGTCCGGCTCCACGGGACTGGGCACGGTACACGGATCGAGGCGGAATTCCTCAGAAGTTGTTGGCGGGTTCGAGGGCTTGCACGTGCTCTGACCAAGGGGCACCAAGTTCGGCGTGGAGGGGCGACTCGCCGGGTCGTCACTACGGATGGGGGCGCGGGCCGAAAGGTGATTCCAGGCCGTGCCTGTTCAGAAGAGCCCGGTCCTTGAGAATGTCCGAGGTAGGCCCATCGGCGACTACTCGCCCCGCATCGAGGATGACGGTGCGCAGGAGCAACTCGTCGACGAGTCGCATGTCGTGGGTGGCTACCAACAGAGTCTGCGGGAGCGCTTTGAGCAGGCGGATCAGGCCACGCCGGGAGCGAGGGTCCAGCTCACCAGATGGCTCGTCCAGCGCCAGGATGGCGGGCTGCATGGCCAGGACCGTGGCTATGGCGATCCGTTTCTTCTCTCCCAGACTGAGGTGATGGGACAGGCGATCCTCAAACCCCTCCATGCCCACCTCAGACAGCGCCCAAATCACGCGCCGCCGTACCTCGTCATCGGCCAGGTTCATGTGCAACGGTCCAAAGGCGACGTCCTCAAACACGGTGGGTGAGAAGAGTTGATCGTCGGGGTTCTGAAAGACCAGTCCCACCTGGCTACGTACTAGACCGAGATTCCCGTCACCAAGCTCATTTCCCATCACCGTGACCTTGCCCTCACCTCTGAGTATCCCGTTGAGGTGCAGCAACAGGGTAGACTTGCCCGCTCCGTTGGGGCCGACCAGGGCCACCTTCTCCTGCTCCCCGATGACAAGGTGCACATTGTCGAGGGCCTTCCTGCCGTCCGGATACCTGAAGCTGATCCCGGCCAGCTCGATGACGGGTCGCCTTTCGCTCCGCATGGGCTTGGAGCTTGGCTGTGGCCTCTCGGTGAGTTCGGGTAGGTAGACCAGGTGATCCGTAGCCCTCGCCATTCTACGGTCCCCTCTGGAACGCGACGAGCGCCACCAGCGCCAGTAGGCAGGCGAGGAAAGCGACCACGGTCCCGAGATCATTACGTCGAAGAGGCTCCATCTTCATGGCGCGGATGCTGCCGTCAAACCCCCTGGAAAGCATGGCCGCATAGATGCGCTCGCTACGCTCATAGCTGCGCAAGAACAGCGAGCCGATCATGCCGCCCAGGACCTTCCCTCTCCAGCGCAGGCTCCCTCCCGCTTTCGAACCGGGCGCGGCACTGCGCGCCTCCCTCGCCCGGTGCAAGCGCAGCGCTTCGTCTGCGATGACGTACATGTAGCGATACATGAAGGAGACGACCGACACGAGCACCTCGGGTACTCTGAATGCTCTCATGGAAGCGACAAGGTGGGAAAAGGGAGTGGTAGCCACCAGGATGGTGGCGCTCAAGACGGAGAGCCAGGCTTTGGCCAGGATGCTTATGAAGGCGACGGTCCCTTCAACCGTCACCGACAGGCTCCAGCGAGCGAAGGTAAAGGAGGCCAGCGCGGAGCCGGGCACGGTGAAAACCAGGCTCAAGGCGGCGAAGGCGAACGGCATGGCTACCAGGGATCTTCTCAGGACCAGCATCGGATGGAGACGTGACATCCCCATGACCAGGCAGATCATCAACAGGCAGGCCAGATAGACAAGCCAGGCTCCGCGCGGCAAGGCGGCGATAACCACGATCAAGGCCAGCGTAAGAACCAGCTTGACCCTCGGATCCAGGCGATGGATGAGGCTATCGCCTTCCTGGTAGTGATCCAGAACTTGAATCGGGCTCACCTTCATTCCGTCCAGTGATGGTACCGGGCTTGCGGTAAGGGGTTCGTCCGGAGAGGCAAGAGAACACGGTTCATCTCTTGTCGCTCTGGGTCAGGATGTCTCGCCCTCACTTCTCCGGGCGCGGAGCAAGTAGCCTGCTCCCACAGTCAGGCCAAAGACCACTAGCACGCCGATCATGCCGGCCAAAATGGTCGCTAAGGCCTCGCCGGGCACTCCTGGTAACACATAATCGGGAATGATCTCGTAGAGGGGGTCCGCTGCCAGGCCTACAAACCCGTGATCCTCAGCCACTCTCTCCAGACCGTCGGGCCAGGGTGAAGCCAGAGGGGAGAGCAGGGTGACTGCTAGAGCAATGACCAGACCAATTATCCACCAGCTCTTCTTGCTCATCCAGATACCTCCTCAGTTGGCTGCTTTGCGGGATTCGACCAGATCACGCCTTGTGGCGGTGATGAAGCCCAGCGCGGCCACAGTGATTAGACCTTCCCCCACTCCGATCAGAGCGTGGACACCGGCCATCGCCGGCAGCGCCACCTGAATCGGTGAGGAACCTGAGATGCCGAGCTGCATGGCGCACACAACTGACGTGAGGAGCACCGAGCACCAAGCGGCGGCGAAGGCGCTGCCCAGGTTCTTCCGCGGCCGGTCACTGAAGACCTTTTGTAGGCCGGCATATACGTAGTAGCCGACGAGGCAGGCGATTACTCCCATGTTAAGGATGTTGGCGCCCAAGGCCAGTAGCCCGCCGTCTTGGAACAATAGGGCTTGAACCGCTACCACAGCCGTCATGACCAGCATGCCGGCCCAGGGGCCAAGGAGTATGGACACCAGAGCCGCGCCGATGAGATGCCCAGATGTTCCCCCAGCCACCGGGAAGTTGAGCATCTGGGCAGCAAAGACGAACGCCGCCATGACGCCCATCACAGGAACCTGCTTCTCCCCCAGCTCGCGGTTGGTCCGGGCTACGGCGTAGGCTAGAGCCACGATAGCGAGCAGCCAGGCCACCACCGCGGTCGCCAGCGAAAGGAAGCCATCCGGGATGTGCATAGCCTGCGGTGACATTAAGGGTACTAGCCACAGAGTACTAGCGATCATCGTCCTGTCCTCCTGGTAAGGGTATTCATGCGAGTGCCTAAACCTTGGAGACACCAGTTTCTTCACTGCCGTCACGGTCAACCATTCCGCCAACCAGACGAGGCTCTATTCCGCCTCGTTTCCTTGTCCAGTGTTTTCTTTGCACCTGCTGCATATGCCGAAGATGGCCAAGTGTTCTATCTCTGCATGAAAGCCGTATCGCTCTTCCATACCATCTCGCAGCCCGTCCAGGAAGGAGTTGGGCACGTCCACAATCCTCCCGCACTCCGTACAG
>DATEXS010000211.1:0-3817 GCA_035256725.1 Anaerolineae bacterium | reverse complement strand
ATCTAGTTCGATCAGGTCGCAAATCTCCAACACGTTGCGCTGTCCGTCTGCCCAGTACAGGGCCATGGCCGGGTAGGCGTAGGTGCCTTCAGGGCTTTGCTTGTAGACGCCCCACCAGGTCTCGTGCTCCTCGTCGCTCATCCTGTTGATGAAGCTCTTGAGGTCGATAGGCCCGGGGAAGAGGCGCTTGGGCACGATAGTTGCCGCTTCTCGCTCCCAGGGGTCGTGGGGCGGCTCGACCTTCGGCGTTGAGGTCAGCCCCTCCACCCTGGCCAGTTCTGCTGCCGCGAAGTTGCGAGCCTCATTCTGCGAGGCTGATACGTCCATTTCTGCCAGGCGGCGAACCGAGGCGAGGGCACGCTCGCAACGCTGAAGGAGGAAATCCACGCGCTTCGCCACCGACTGGTTACCTCTCTGCGGGCCATGGGCCTCATCAGCGTGTGCCACCGCGTCTCGAAGGGTTCCCAGGACTCTCGTCTTGAAGCGGGACAAGACCTCCTCGGCCAGCCAGCCTGCCTCCTCTGGCCCGGCGTTGGAGAGGAAGTAGGCGTAGGTTGCGGCTACACTGCCCACTTGGGCGAGCATGGCGGGGTCGACCTTGTCCAGGGTGTCTGCGCTGGTGTGATAGAACTTGTCTGGCCACTGGTTGAGCATGGGACAGGGAACTCCCACGGCGGGGTCGATGAGCAGGCAATGGTCGCTCCCACCGGAGAAGGGGGTGACGGCGTGTCTCGGCGAGGCCTGGCCCGCCAAGCCGGCGTAGTTGGTAGCAGCCTGGGAGCTTTCCTCCAGCAGCCGCACCACCAGATCGTCGGCGAAGTTGGCCAGCGCCCCCGGCGCCTGTTCGATAGTCAGGGTACTGCCGCAGAGGGCCTGGTCCTCGCCCACCATATCCAGATTGAGGGCGGCGACCCAGTGGGGGAAAAGCCCCTCGTTGTTGGCCAGATAGGCGGCGAAGCCCAGAATCTCCGGCACGAGCAGGAATCTGATCCCCCGGCGCGGCCGGGCGAGAGTGCCACCGGAGATCAGCGCTTGCAGGGCTCGGGCAGCCTCCAGCACCGTGGCCGCTCCGGAGGCGTTGTCGTTGGCCTCGCCCTGGGGGTGGCAGAGATGGGCCAGGAGCACTACCTCCTCCTCGGTCTGGCCAGGCAAAAGGGCCGAGACCACGTTGATCTCGCCGTCCCGGAACCTGCTCTCCACCCTGGCCCGCACCTTGATCGGGGCTGCGCCTTCTTTCTCTCGCCTCTTGATCAGCGCACGCAACCGGGCGCCCTGCTTGGGCGACAACACGAAGCCAAAGCATTTCCGCTCGCCTCCGTACCACCAGAAGGAGGTGTACTGTCGGGCGTCGGGGAGGTCCATCGGGTGTCGTAGCCCTGGCAGCTCCTTCATCACGTCGGTGATGATGCCCACGGCCCCATGCTTCTCCACGGCCAGGTAGTGCACCCGGTCCCTGTCGCCCTTGGTCAGCACCACCTTGCCCCTGAGGTCCAGGCCCTCGTACTCGGCCCACTCCTCGCCGTCCTCCAGGAGGACCACCTCGGCCTCTCCCTCGAAGGGGGCGCTGCGCTGGATCAGGCTGTGCCTCTCTTCGTTGTAGTCGGCCAGCTTCGTGGCGGCCTCCTCTGGCTCGACCAACTCCAGCACCCCTGCGGTCGCCTCCCACTCCTGGAACATGGGCCAGCCCCAGCACATGGTCCCCTCCCGCGCGGGGAAGCCCAGCACCTGGGCCTCTATGCCGAACTCTTGGAAACGCTGCTGGCAGTGGCGAGCTGCCTCGAGGAAGCCGGGGGTGGCCTGGAGGCGATGGTAGCGGGCGATTTCCGCTACGTAGCCTTTGGTCAGATGGCCGGAGACGTGGTCTTGCATGAGCTTCAGGGTTGGGCCGATCAACAACAACCTCCTTGGGACATGGTGAAGGGCCAGATGGCCAGGGACAGAGAAAGCACGGGAAGGTGTGACGTGGCCGTTGTCGGGCTCTCAGATTGGCTCGCTGGGGGCCTCTTCAGGCTGCGGAGCAGGGACGCGCCGTCGATGGCGATAGACCAGAATAACCACCGCCGCGGCGATGATCAGTATGGAGATCACCTGCGCGGCTGCCAGGGGGCCCATCATCCAGGCGTCAGGGCGCTGGAACTCCACGAAGAAGCGCCCCAGGGGATAGAGGATACAGTAGAGGAGAAAGACGTCGCCTCTCAGCAGACGATCTCCAAAGCGGCGGGCAACGTAGAGTAAGATGACAAAGGCCACCAAGTTCCAGATGGACTCGTAGAGAAAGGTGGGGTGGAAACGGGTGCTCTCGGGTAGGTTGGAGTATTGGGGCAAGCGGTAGGAAAGATCTATGGGTATGCCCCAGGGAAGGGTGGTCGGGTAGCCGTACAGTTCCTGGTTGAAGAAGTTGCCCCAGCGACCAACGGCCTGCCCCAGGGCCAGGCCTGGCGCCGCGATGTCCAGCCAGGTGGGGAAGACCAGCTTCTGCCAGCGGGCATAGACAAAGATGGCCAGGACGCCTCCCGCTATGGCGCCGAAGATGCCCAGACCGCCCTGCCGAATCATCAAGATCTCCACGGGGTGTTGGAGATAGTAGTCGAGCCCCCGAACGAGGCCCTGCGGGCTGGAGATCACGTGGTACAGGCGGGCTCCGATCAGACCGAAGATGATCACCAGGATCAGACCGTTCCAGACGTGATCTGGGTTCTCCCCTCTTCTCCTGGCCTCGAAGGTGGCCACCACGCAGCCAATGAGGATGCTGGCCACGGCGAAGATTCCATACCAGTAGATGGGTAAGCCCAGGAAGGGCAATCTGAAGGCCACGGGGTCCATGGTGTAGCGTTCCTTTCGGGAGTGGTGTCGAGCTGGATTATAGCTGGTCTGCAGCGCGACCTGCAAGCAGATGGGGCTGCGGTGCTTGGACTGCCCGCGTTGGGGAGCCATCGAGGGGAAGGTCGCCGCCTGCCGTCACGGGCTCGATGGACGAACTCCTTGTCCTGGAGCCTACTATGAAGTCCTCTGTTAGGGGTTGACTTCTCCTGGCCTCTACTCTACAATGCTTGCGTTTGGCACCCCCACATGGTGCGCCAGAAGGGGCCAGTATCATAGGAGAAGTCTCCGTGCACGCGACTGCTGTAGGTGGTAGCAGGATTCCGTGTAGTCAATCGTCGGGCGCTCTTGTGCCCGATCATTTGTTCTTTGGCCGCAAGTACGAGTGGGTATGCGGCCTCAGTCCGACACAACGACGGCGCTACGATCTTCAGCGGCATCTCTGGCGGGCATTGCCGCTCATCACGATTTCCCGGAGGGGGGGAATATGCCTACGGTAGAATGCAAAGACTGCAAAGCGATGGTTTCGACCAGTGCCGAAGTATGTCCGAGCTGTGGCGCCATTTATCCCGCACCACAGGTACCAGGCAAAGTGACCGTCCAAAGACAGCGCTCCGCTGTCGGCCACTTCGCCAGGATGCTACTGACTGTGGATGGACAAGAGGTGGGCCAACTGAAGAACGATGAGTCGATTACCTTCGACCTGCCTCCTGGCGACCACATCCTGAAGGCACAGGCGATCTTTCGGCGCCAGCCGGGCTCAGGAGTCTCAGGGCGAGTTGTGATTCGGGTACGGCCCGCCAGGTCCTACCAGGTCGAGGCCAACTTCCGGTGGGGTGGGGCTGATTTCTATGTAGCCGAGACCTGAGATCTCCGGCACCGCGCCGGTATGTTCTGGTGGATGTGCAGGTGACAGCGCTACTCAACCGGCGAGCGCAGCCAATGCCGCCGGTGAGCTCGCAGTCGCTGGGAGGATTCCGCCCAAGACACCCTGGAG
>DATEXS010000210.1:0-2434 GCA_035256725.1 Anaerolineae bacterium | reverse complement strand
TGCCAGGCAGCACCGGCGAGGGCAAAACCCAGGTACACCACCCCGTAGAGCAGCCACCCCCCCACGATGATCCTGCGCCGACCCACCCGGTCGGAGAGCATGCCAGCGGGGCCAGACACCAAGGTGTACACGAGGTTAAGGGCCAGTAGTGCTCCTATGATTGCCAGTACAGAGAGCCCCCGCTCCTGGGCCCGCAGAATGAGAAAGGCATCGGAGGAGTTGCCCAGCGTGAACAGAATCAGGATCAGCAGGAAGCCACGAAACCGCACACTGAGGCCCTTGAGGGTCAGCGAAGGGACCCCGGCCTCTTCACCTTGTCTGGGGACCTCGCGGGCACCGAAGGCCAGGATAAACACCGCCAGGGCCGCGGGAACGAGACTGACCAGCACCACAGTCTGAAAGGTGGTGCGCCGCAGAACTCCACCGCTGGCCTGCATGGCCCAGATCACCCCAGCCGCAATGAGCAGACCGCAGAAGGCACCGGCGGTGTCCATGGCCCGGTGTACGCCAAAACTGAGACCCCGCTGGCCCTCCTCGATAGAGTCCGCGATCAGGGCATCTCGGGGTGCTGTGCGCAGTCCCTTGCCCACTCTGTCCCCGAAACGAACACTGAGGACCCAGGGCCAGGAGGTGGCCCAATAGAGAAAGGGCTTGAGAACGGTGGACAGGCCATAGCCCGCCACGGTGAGCCACTTCCGCCTTCCCACCCGGTCGGAAAGCCACCCGGAGATCACCTTCAGCAGGCTGGCTGCGCTCTCGGCCAGGCCTTCGATCAGGCCGATGACCGCAGTGCCCGCCCCCAGCACATTGGCCAGGAAAAGGGGCAGGAGGTTGATCAGCATCTCGCTGGAGATGTCAGTGAAGAAGCTGGTGAGGCCGAGGACCCACACATTGCGGGGCACGGACCGCCACCCTCGCTGTTCCTTCATGGTCTTCTCCGGTCCGTTCACACGCCCGTCGCTCGCTGCCGCGCCCTCGCCGTTCCTTCCGTCATCTCTTGCGCCCATGCACGGTCTGCCGCTCTCGCCTGCCGTCCCCGATCCGCCACGCTGGCGTATGGGTGCGCCCTGAATGCCGCGAGCCCGTCTCCCCATCGCACGTAGCCGCACGGCATGCCGTGCGGCTACACACCCTGAAGCACTCTCGCGGTAGAGTCGAGGTCCCTATTCGGTGGACTCGGCCTCCCAGGGCAGGTTGGCTTCCAGCAAGATCTGGTAAGCCGTCCCCTCCTGTGACCCAAAAAGCTGACCCTGGGGATAGCGCATTAAGAACTGCTCCACACTCCGATACTGGTCCCCCTCCAGGTGGGCCCCATCTGTGGCTTCCGAGAGCGCTATGCCCACGAGGGGCGTATCCCACGGTGCCACCTGGTTCCCCTGGCCGGCGGGAAGATCGTCTATGGGACCCAAATCCTTAGCAGTGAGCGTACCGGAAGTGGCAGCGAAGGCTGTCGCATTTGAGGGCTGGAGATCCGTGACCGCATCATACGTCTGCCAGAAGGCGGCCGGAGCGCCGGCGTAGTCAGAGGGATAGATGGACACACTCCTCGAGATGCCCAGAAGCTCTACTGTAACATGCCTCCATGGCCCGTCGGTCGGCGCCGCAGGGTCGACGTAGCGCTCATCAAGACCAAAGAACCCGCTGTCCGCGATGAAGGACAGGAGTTCGGCCAACTCCTGCTTGCCCACGCGCCCGGTGGTGATGGCACGGTCGGTCCCCACCCTAGGCGCCCCATCTTCCTCGGCCAGCACCACCTGTCCGTCGCCGTAGACGCTCACTTCTGCAATGTGTCTACTGGACGGAGGGGGCAGCAGTCCTCCATAGGTATCCACCTCCACGATTAGCACCCCAGCGCTGTTGTCGTACTCCAGCGAGATGGGCTGAGGTGTGGGCTCCTGGCCTCCCTCTCCCCCACAGGCGGTCAGTACCAGCACCACCGCCACTGCTATGCTGGCCCGCTTCCAGATCTCAGTCATGGCCGATTCAATGAAAAGGGGTGGGTCCCCTCCATCTTCCGGCGACCCACCCCCGACGCCATCTACATCGGTGGGCTGATGTTGACCGGCTGGTTGATGTTAGTGATCTCCATGCTGAAGTGCACTTCGCCACTCTCGCCCTGGCACTCGCCGGCAGAGTCGAGCTGCCTCTTCACCGGGTAGTTCCCGTCCACCGCAACCCAGGCATCATCGTTCGATGAGGCCCAGGTGCAGCCGGCACTGAAGAGATACGAGCTGCCCTCCACGGCCTGGTAATGGTTGGTCAGCACGCCGTTCACCGTCTCCTGACCCACGGTTTGTGCATTCTGGCCGCTCGTTCCGAAGAGCGTGGTCCACCAGAAGCCCATGCTGAAGGCGTCGAAAATGCTCACCATGGACTGGTCCAACACCGGCACCTCCGTCCAGGAACCTCCTCCCTCCCGGGTCCACATCTTGCC
>DATEXS010000209.1:0-7485 GCA_035256725.1 Anaerolineae bacterium | reverse complement strand
CCCGCCGTAGCACGGTCCTCAGGCGTCCCCGGCGGCGGGTGGGTAACTGTAGAGAGCAAGCTCGAGCCGGGCAACTACTACATGATGGGAGACGAGGCCTGTGCCGAAGGCGCGCTGGCTGCCGGTTGCGGTTTCTACGCTGGTTATCCCATAACCCCTGCTTCCGAGATCATGGTGCACATGGCCAACCGCTTGGCCGAGACCAATGGCGTTTTCGTGCAGATGGAAGACGAGATAGGGAGCATGGCGGCGATTGTCGGGGCCTCCTGGGGAGGCATCAAAAGCATGACCGCCACCGCTGGGCCAGGTTTTAGCCTGATGATGGAGAACATCGGCTATGCCTGCATGACTGAGACGCCGTGTGTGGTCGTGGATATTCAGCGGGCTGGACCGAGCACGGGCCAAGCGAGCAGGCCGGGCAGCGGCGACGTGATGCAGGCAAAATGGGGCACCCACGGCGGGATCGAGGTAATCGCCCTGGCCCCCTGGTCCGTCCAGGAGATGTACGACCTTACTATCCGAGCGTTCAATCTCTCGGAGCGGTTCCGCGTCCCCACCATCCTCCTCGGCGACGCAATTGTCGGCCATCTACGGGAGAGCTTACGCGTCGAAAGGACGGTCACACTGTTCAACAGGATCAAGGTACCGGGCGCTCCTCCTTTCGGTACTGATGAAGAGGACGGCGTGCCGCCCATGCCGGCCTTCGGTGAAGGGGAGAGGTTGCTGATCACGGGCTCTACCCACAACAGGTACGGCGTGCGCAAGACGGCGGATCCTGAGGTGCAATCTCGATTGGTGCGGCGGCTCTCCAGGAAGATCAGGGACCACATGGACGAGATCACCGATTACGAACTCTACTATGAGGACGATGCGCGGCGCATGGTCATAGCCTACGGCTCCACGGCCCGCAGTGCTCTGTGGGCAGTGAAGAAAGCCCGCGAGAGCGGCCACAACGTGGGCATGCTGCGGCTCAAGAGCATCTGGCCGTTCCCTGGCGATGTTGTCGGCCTGTGGGGAGACCGCTGTGAGGAGTTGATCGTACCCGAGACTAACCTCGGACAGATATCACAGGTGGTGCAGCAGTACACCTGCACACCCGTGACCCTCGTATCTCAGACCGATGGGGAGATCATGGATCCGCGCCGCGTCAGCGACGCCTTGCTCGCCAGAAGCTGAGCATCGCCATCACAGCTATGCAGGCTCAGGGCAAGTATGCGGACACTGTTGATCGGAAAACAGGTAGACACTAATGACACGAAAGGCGTTTGAGGCATGGGGCGAGTGCTGAGAGAGAAGTACACGAGACAACCAACGCCGTTCTGCGGGGGATGCGGTCACGGCATTTTCATGAACGCCTTTCTTCGGGCGGTGGACGAGGTAGGCTTGGATTTCTCGAAGACGGTCTTCGTCTCCGGAATAGGCTGCGGCGCTTGGGTGCCCAGCCCTCACTTCCAGGCAGATACGCTCCACGTGACTCACGGCCGGGCGGTCGCCTTCGCCACGGGCGTCAAGATGACAAGACCAGACCTAAACGTAATAGTCATCGGCGGAGACGGCGACATAGCGACTATAGGCGGCAATCACCTGATTCACGCGGCTCGGCGCAATGTGCCCCTGAAGGTATTCTGCCTGAACAACCTGGTCTATGGCATGACCGGGGGGCAGGTTTCGGCCGCCACGCCACAGGGAGATATCACCAGCACTACCCAACGCGGCAACCCAGAACGAGCCTTCGACCTGGCAGCTCTGGTCCGGGGCGCGGGAGCACCCTATGTGGGGCGTTTCCCAGTTGCCCTGCCTAGGAAGCTCAGAAAGGGTATCGTCAACGCCCTGCGCTTCGACGACTTCGCGTTCATGGAGGTTCTGTCGCTGTGCCCGACCCAGTACGGAAGAGCGAATAGAGCCCGGCGTGGATTCGAGGGACCAAGCTTGATCTGGAGCATGCTGGAGTGGCAGAAGGGACTGGTAATCGATCGAGAGAAGATAGATGGGGAGAAGACAGACGGCAAAGTACCGATCGGAGAGTGGTATGCGCAAAGCTGAGGTCTTGTTGGCGGGCCTGGGGGGGCAGGGAGTGCAGTCAGCTGGCGACATCCTCGCCCGTGCCTGTACGCTCGCGGGCATGCGAGTCTCTGTCTTGCCTTCGTATGGGGCGGAGGCCAGAGGAACGCTGATCCGAACCGAGGTGGTCATTGCGGACGAAGAGATCATCTACCCAGGGGTTCTCGAGCCGGACATCTTTGTCGCCTTTTCCCAAGAGGCCTATGACCATTTTCTTCCTCTCATCATGCCAGAGACGGTCATCTTCTACGATTCCGCTTCAGTAACTTGCCAGGAAATCCGCGATGGAGGCACCCGGCAATACGCCATCCCTGCTATGGAGGCCGCCGCTGAGCTAGGCAACGCGAAGGCGGCCAACATGATCATGCTCGGCGCCCTGGCCACGGCCTCGGACCTCGTACCACGGGCAGCACTGAAGCAGATACTTAGCGAGGGGTCCAGCAAACGCGCGGAGGCCAGCATCAGGGCCTTGGAAAAGGGGATGGAACTAGCTGCTGACAGCATGGGCCACTGAGGGGCTACAGACTGCCAGCGTCCAGGGCATGGCGAAGGTCTATCGCGGATTATTCCACTACAATGCGCGCCGATCCCAACTGGCCGCGCCATATTGCCGCGGGCAGAGCCTCGGCGGCGGCAGACGGTGCCGTCTGCTGACCGCAGGCCAGTCGGCGCTGCAGAGCTGTGCGTACCGCTGTCAGTAGCTCGCCTATGGCAAAGGGTTTGGGCAACAGGGCCTCGGCGTGCTTCTCGGCAAAAGTAACGATTTCGGCGGCCGGATATGCGGTAGTGGCCACGATAGGGGTGTCCGGGCGCGCTTGCCGTAGCCTGCGCACCAGATAGCAGCCATCCCTCTTGCGAAGGCCAAGGTCGGCTATGGCCAGGTCGAAACTATTGCTCGTTGCTAGACCGAAGGCCTCGTCGCTGCGAGGCGTCGCTGTAACGCGATAACCTTCCCTGGTCAACACGTGGGTCAGTAGGTCCAATATGACCGGCTCACTATCGAAGACGAGTATGCTCCCCCGCTCACCCAAACCATTGCTCTCTTCGTCGCCGATCATGTCTCCCTCCGTCAACTGTGCTCTACACTACTTACGCCGATCGTATCTGTATCCCGTTCGTTCGAGGCCTAGTCTCGTAAGCCAGATCTACGGTCAACACCCTGCACTGAGGCCCTCCCGCAGACAAACCTCGCGAAAGCCAATAGCAGAAGTGCTGCGAGGTCACAACGAGCTGTCTGCCACCTTCCAGCCCTTCTGCCTGACCTCCGCCAAGTCGTCGCGGGCTACGGTGGTGAGCATTCTACGCCGCTCTGCTAGCTCCACCCTACCCCACCCGCACCTACCACAGATGGTAACGCGACCGGTGGCTCCGCGTAGGCGAACCACTTCTGAACCGCAGGATTCACACGTCATTTGTGATCTCCCCTTCCCATGTCACCGCCCGAAACGAAGCTGAGTTCTCTTGAGCCTGCAGTTATCCTAGTCACCCCTATCCGGTTTGTCTGGTTTGTCAGGCTTCTCCGGGTGCTCTGGGTGCTCCGGGTGCTCTGGATGTATGGGATGCGCCGGGTGCTCAGGATGGTCTGGATTCCCCACATCATCCGGACTCTCTGGTTCCTCGTCCGCGAGTGCCGTAGCGGTGGGCTGCGGTGTGGCGGTCGGGGTTGGCGTACCCGCTAGCCTAGTCACCTGCGCCAGTTCTGACCTGTCGTATGGCTCGGCATCTGGTGTCGGAATAAGGGTCGCATTAGGTGCAGTTGTAGGCTCAGTGAACGGCGGCAGGATGCTGGCGAATTGCCCGGCAGCCAGGAACTGGGTAGCACCATCAGCAGTCACACCCACCCTGCCTTCTGTGACGCCAACGCTGGTGGCGCCGTCTGTTGCGACCTGCACCTCAAACTCAGTTCCATGCACCACAGCCACAGCTGTCGGCGTGTCTATCTCAAACAGCGACGCTGCATCGGCCAACTTCTGCACCTGGTTCTGTGTCTGTCCCTGCCTCTGATACAGGACCACTCTCCGCCCTGACCCGTCGCGCCGCGAACTAAGCTCCGTGAAAGCGATCTCCGTGTCTGCACCCAGAATGGTTGTGCTGCCATCGAAGAACCTGACAGTGGCTGCTGAAAGCCCGCCTGTTCTAATCCTGTACCCGCTCGCGAGCACTGTTTCATCGGTCACCGGTCGCCATACAGCGACAGGCTGGTGCTGTACCTCCACCAAGCCAACCACTTCTGCCACGACCGCCGCTTGACCCACCACTCCGTAGCGACCCATCTCTACAAGCACGCCGGGCAAAAGAGTCACCATCACCACCATGATGGCCGCGACTGCCACGACCGCGAGTCTGCCGCCAAGAGGCGCCCTTTGCTTCGCACCCTCACCAAGCAGAGAAACGAACCCAGATACAAATCCACGGACCGAGCGACGGGCTCGTTGCAGGTGGCTTTCATTGGCCGTGTATGCCAGAAGCATCTGGCGCTTCGCCGTCATGGAGGCCACGGCTCGCATCTCCGGCAATTCCAGAGCGTGTACCTGCACAGCAACCTCGAGCAGCGGAAGCAAGTCATCCGCGTGCTCTGGGTAGCGCGACAGGCAGTCCTCCACTGAGGCTGCCCCGGCAATCAGTTCTGTCAGACAATCGTCAAGGGCTCTATCGATGTGGTCGGTCATGGCTAGACCTCTCCTCGCACCATGCATAACGAGCCAGAAGGGCAGAAGGATACGGGCTACCGGGGGCGAAACGACAAGTTGCCGTCGGCGTTGTTACGCTCCGTCGCCACCGAGGGCGCGGTGTAGGGCAGCCAAAGCCCTATGCTGCAAGGACTTCACGGAGCCGACGGTCTTGCCCACCATCTGGGCCACCTCTTCGTTGCTCATCCCCTCTACGAACTTGAGCAGAATCACCTGACGCTGGTCCTCAGTAACGTGGCTCAGTGCAGCAGACAGCCGACGCTGAGTCAAGGCGCGTTCCGCAGCCTGCTCGACATCTTCTCCTCCTGTCATCAGGCTTTCGTCGAGAGGCAATGTAGCTTGTCCAGCCCCGCGTCTGTGAAAGTCAACGACAACGTTGCGCGCGATGGTGTACAGCCAAGAGAGGATGGGGCGGCCTCGGTACACGAAGCTATCGATGTTCTCCACGACCCGCACGAATATGGTACCAGTGAGGTCTTCAGCGGTGGGCGCGTCGCCGACCCGGTAGAACACGTACCGATAAATCGCCGAGTAATGTCGCTCATAGATCTCGGCGATCGCGGCACGATCACCTTGCTGCGCCCTGGCGATCAGGTTGGCGTCATCACTGGGTGGTGGCATGAGTGCCCCGCTTCGGGTCGTCTGTCGAGAACGTTCTCCGGCCAGACAGTACGGGCGCCGAGGTGCCGAGAGGGCAATCGAGAACGGACTTTTATACTACTTCCACCTCACAGTCAAGTCAATCCGCCCCTGCCTGCCCTGGGGCGAGCTCTCCGTCCACGCTCCACCAGATGAACCCACAAATCACCCCCGCAGCACCCAGTATCAGGCACCTTGCCTGTGGAGAGAGTACTTGGCGACGTGGCTGCGAGACAAAACAAAATCGGGGGCTTCAAGCCCCCGATTTGCCTTCTTCCTTCTCTAGTTCCTGGTAGTGACGCCTCTACTCACCGCGCTGGGAAGGGCCACACACCAGTATCCCCGACCAGACTACTTAGGCTTCTTGTTATTGTTGTCCTTGGGTCCTGCGTTATCTGGGCGGTCGGGATGGTCCGGATGGTCTTTTGGACCCGCATTGTCTGGCGGGCCGGCATGATCCGGAGGGCCCTCCTCCGACTCGGTTGTGGTCGATGTGTTCGCGCTCAACTCTCGCTTAATCTGACCCCAACTCGCGCCAGCGCGGCGCTTCTCTACCAGTTCCTCAGGCGTGGCGCCCGCGACGCCCTCGAACTGGCCAGCTATCTTGTATGCCACAACTATCGCGCCATAGCCAGCGCCCTCATCCAGCAAAGCCTGTATTTCCTCTGGAGTCGTCCCCAACCGTTCAGCCAACCGCTGAGCTGCCACCGACACGGTGCCTGAGATCGGCAGGTGCCCAGAGATGATCTGACCAAGGTTGCGATCACGGTGGCTGGGTGGAAGGCCGAGGTACTTCGCGATCTCACCCCATCCCATTCCCTCTTCCCTCAATTCGAGGATTTCGGCCACGGTCAAGCCGCTGTCCCGAGACAGGAAGTATGCCGCCGCCACCTCTCCAAAGCCATAGCCGTCGCTTCGAAGGGTGATCACATCGGTTACTGGCACGTCGAAGAACGCCGCGATGCACCCGGCTATCATCTGGCTGCCGGTGAGGTGCTCTGTGCCGCTGATGCTACTCGTCACGTATGGACTTGAGACGCCACCAAGACCATCGTTCGCCTCATCCACCCGGGACGGAGTAGCACTCGCGGAACCTGCGGCGAGAGCTGCCCCTGCCGTCAGTATGAAGACGCTGCCCACGATTATGGCGCCGATGAGAACCCTACTCGTGACTATCCTGTGTTCCATCCTTGTCTCCCTCCGTCACACCCGAGCATAGGCCAACCACGCTGAATCCAGTCCTGACTCCAGAGAACCTCGTGCCATCTACATCTAGCATAACGGATTGGCGACGGATGGGATACGGCCTCTCATCTCATACGATCACAGAGTGCTGAAGTACTCGTCAGGGTACCCGCTGCGGCTCCTGCCCGGGGCCGCCCGAGACTGCCACCATGCCCTGTGACACCGGATTCCTGCCCCCGGGCCCACGCGGCTAGCCCGCTCCAAGGCGCATGACAAGAAGCACAAGGCACCGATGTCACACGCCGAAGACATCTCCGAGCCATCCCACGATGACCCTGGCAACCTCTTCCTCGTGCCCTCGGTAGTTGTGAGGGGCACCGTCCAGAACAACAGTATCGCAACGGGGGCTCGATACCGCCTTGGCCTTGAGGGTAGCCAGGGCAGCATGAGGGGTGGTGCTGATGAACTCGGCTACTGTGCCCATCGTGGCCAAGATTGGGCAACCCAGTCTTGATACAACCTCCCAGGTATCATCCGGCCTGCCGAACTTGAAGATGTCGGGCTTGGCCGTGACGAAGAGACTATGGATCGTACGGGCGGACATGGGATACGGAGCAGGCCCATCGTCGAGAAGGGCATCTCCCTGGCCGGACGATACCTTCTCGATAGCCCAGGATAGCGTACGTTCGGCTTCAGGACCCATGGCATCGACCCACAGGCCCTGATCCGCTGGCGACATAAAGATCAATCCCCGAATACGTTCATCAGAGGTCTCGCCGCAGTAGAAGGCGGCCTTGTGGGCTCCGAAGCTGTGCCCCAAGAGCACCATCTCCCGGTGGCCGTGCCGTTGTAGGAAGTCGAGCCAGGCGGCGATGTCCAGTGGGGACTCCTCGAAGATCTCGAAGGCGAC
>DATEXS010000208.1:0-2592 GCA_035256725.1 Anaerolineae bacterium | reverse complement strand
TCACCGGACGCAAGAATGTGCACGACTTCATCGTGCGTTACGGACGGTTTGTGGCCTTTCTCGACCACACCGAGAGCCAAGAGGCACTCCTGGCACGGTTGTACCCAGTCTCACAGGATGACTTCGCCCGTGAGCGCGATCGGTTGTCAATAGCGACTTAAAATTCCCCAAAAGTGACGGGATGAAATTCCCCAGATCATATGTTCTTGGCCGCGGAGGGCCTGAGATACAACGACAGTGAGAGTAGTTAAGGGTGAGGTGAATGGGATCTCTCGGTCGCTCGTGTGTAGCCAGACTCTCTTAGGGCCATCGGTGTGGGGTGGGTCAACCCTCCTTCTGCTGTAGCTCGTCGAGGTCATGAAACACACCGGCCTTGCGCTTCTCGCGTAGCCGATAGCTCTGGCCTCGGATGTTGACGGTGGTCGAGAAGTGGAGCAGCCGATCCAGGATCGCTGCCGCCAGGACGTGATCGGCGAAGATGTCCCCCCAGTCGCCGTAGGACTTGTTGGAGGTCAGGATGATACTGCCCCTCTGGTAGCGACGGCTGACCAGTTGGAACAGAAACTGGGCTGTGAGACGATCCAAGGGGAAGTAGCCCATCTCGTCCAGGATCAGCAGCTTGGGCCGACACAGGGTCTGCAGCCGATGGTCCAGCCGATCCTCCTTGGCGTCACGGTGGATGATGGCCAAGAGGTCCACCACCGTGACGAAGTAGACGCTGATGGCTTGGGCGATAGCGGCCACACCCAGGGCGATGGCCAGATGAGTCTTACCCACGCCCGGTGGGCCCAACAACAACACATTCTCCCCGTTAGCCACGAAGCGCAAGGTGGCCAACTCTCGCACCTGACGCTCGTTGATGGAGGGTTGGAAAGAGAAGTCGAACTGATCCAAGGTCTTGAGAAAGGGGAAGTGAGCCAGCTTGGTCTTCATGGCCACATCCCGTTCATAGCGTGCGGAGACCTCTGCTTCCAGGAGGTGCTCCAGAAACTCCAGGTAAGTCCACTCCTGTTTGGCCGCTTCCTCAGCTACCCCGTCCAGACGCTCCGCTATGCGGGCCAGCTTCAGACGGCCGAGGTGGGTCTGCACGCGGTCATAGGCCAGATCGTTCATGTCAGCACCTCCAGGACCTGCTCGTAGGCGCTCAAGGGCCGCGCCTCGACGGCGGGTGAGGTCGGCAGATCTGCCCACTCCGGCTCGACCACCTGGATCTGGGTGGCGCCAGGCCGTCTGGGGGTCCGAGTCTGGGCCTTCAGGCCCCGGTAGTGGGCCGGCTCGACGATCCGTTCATTGCGCCCCGTGGCCAGCCGATGGCGGGCGACCTCTTCGCCTGACAGGGTCAGCAGGATGAGTTGGCCGTGTTCGGTCTCTCTGACCAGCAGGTGCTGCTGGGCGTGGGGGGCAGGCACTGAATAGTAGCTGCCCTCGTAGCTCACCAGGCAGTCCTTGCTGCTGCGGCGATGACAGATCAGGCTGGTGTCGTAGGGGGGCTTGCCCAACAATGGCTGCAGCCCCTCCCGGCTCCAGCGGGCCGAGGGCACCTCGCCGGTGGTGCCGTGGAGGCGCACGTTGGCCACGGTGTCGAGCCATTCCCAGGCCTGGTGGTTCAGGTCGGCCAGGTTGGCGAACTTCAGACCCAACCAGAAGTTGCCGCGCACATACTTGATGCCGCTCTCCACCTTGCCTTTGGTCTGGGCCCGATAGGGCTGACAGGCGCGGGGGGAGAAACCGTAGTAGTCGGCGAAGTCCAGATAGCGCGGGTTCCAGTGGATGGTGCCATCACCCTCCCGATCCAGCACCGCGGTCTTGAGGTTGTCGTGCAGGATCTGGCGGGGACAACCCCCGAAGTAGTCAAAGGCATGCCCATGACAGCGCAGGAACCAGGCCACATCCGCCGATACGGTGAACTCCAGATACATCATGCGCGACCACCCCAGGGTCATCACGAAGGCGTACAGCCTCTTGTGGCGGCCCTGATGGGCGATGAGGCCGAAGTGGCCCCAGTCCATCTGAGCTTGCTCGCCCGGTTGGGTCTCGAAGCGCAGGGTGGCCTGGGCCTGTCGGGCCTGGCGGACAGGGTGGACAAAGGCGCGTACCTGACTCTCCTTGCCGGGGTAGCCCTGGGTCTGGATCTCGCCGTAGAGCTTACGGGCATTGAACACCCCCTCGGCCATGCGCCCTTCCAGGTAGGGAACAAAGGAGTCTATCTTGCGAGTTCTGCGCTGTCGCCGTGCCCGCGTCGGTACCAGCGGTTCATGGAGCATCTTACGGATCGTTTTCCGGTCGTAACCCGTCAGGCGGGCCATCTCACTGACGGTGAGACCTGTGCGGTACCAATCCCTGATCATGAAGCGTTCCTCCACAGTGAGCATAGGTGACTCTCCTTGCCAGAATGGATGACCACTCCATTCTGGCCAAGGCCGAGTCACTTGACAAAAGTGGGGAATTTCTTATTGGCACTTCTGGGGATTTTACCACCGCTATTGACAGTATCTGAACCTCGACCCATGGGCCTGGCCCGCGGGCCGCGAGTTCGGGATGGCCCTCCAATCGCACTTCGTCTGGTCGCTGCTGCCCCGGTGCGGGGCCTGC
>DATEXS010000207.1:0-9811 GCA_035256725.1 Anaerolineae bacterium | reverse complement strand
GCCGGGCGGTGTCCGACGCGCAGGCCATGCGTGGCTCCGCGGTTTCGCCCGCACCTACCAGGTCTCGCGGCCTCGGCTGAGGGCAACACTGGCCAGGCGTGAGGGGCCTCTGTTGGTCCTTGTCCAGTCTATCTCGCGGTCGGCACATAGAAAGGAGCGGAAAGGTGGCAATTGTTGCGTATCTGGAGGGCACTGACCCCATTGTGCTCACGAGGTTGGCCGCGCAGGGCATCGGTACGATCCCGGTGAGCAACGGTTTCGATGATCACGGCAAGTACGTGAACCACCTTACCAGTCAGGATGGCGTTTCCGTGGTCATTGGGTACCTGCACAAGGTGATGCCGACGTCCGTGGTGACGTTGACTCCCCGTGATATCCTTTTTGCCTGCGTGACGCAGAACATCCCGGTCCTGCTCATAGCCGAGAAGTCTGACCACGCGAAGGCGAGGAAGTTGCTGGGGGAAGCGGCGGGCCACGCGCGTCTGGTGGACCCGGCAGAGATCTATGAAGCTGTCCTCGAGACCATTGCCTAGCCTCTGGTTCTGGTGCCCGACTCGCCTTCTCATCGGACGGGAAGACCCCCAACAATAAGGGCTCTCCCATCGTCCTGCCTGTCCACGAGACGGACCAAGGTCCAGCGACCTTGGTCGCATGTTGCCAAGAATGGTAACACGTCCGTGGGTGATGGTGCGGACTCGAGTGGGACTGTGACAGTTGGCTGAACATCCGGGTCTGGTAGTCCTCCTTGGCTCTGGGGAGATCGCGCCCAGCGGACGGAAGGTCCACGACTGGGTCATGCGACAGCTTCGCCCTCCTATCAGGGTGGCGATCCTAGAGACCCCAGCCGGTTTTCAGCCTAACTCGGAGTTGGTGGCCGGCAAGATGGCTGATTTCGTGAGCCGCCGTCTCCAGAACTTCGGCCCCCAGGTCACGGTGATAGCGGCGCGCAAGCGCGGCACGCCCTTCAGTCCCGATGAAGCGGAGATCGTAGCACCGCTCCTTCATGCAAACTACATCTTCTGGGGACCGGGCAGTCCCACCTACGCTGTGAGCCAGCTCAGAGGCAGCCTGGCCTGGCACCTCATGGTTGCCCGGCACCGCCTGGGAGCGGCGATGGTCATCGCCAGCGCTGCGGCCATCGCCAGCGGTAAGCACACGCTCCCCGTATACGAGATCTACAAGGTGGGCGAAGATCTCCACTGGGTGGAGGGTCTGGATCTCTTCGGAGCCTATGGGCTGTCACTGGCCATCGTCTCCCACTGGGACAACAAGGAGGGCGGGGCCGAGCTGGATACGCGGTACGGTCTGATGGGGCGAGAACGTTTTCAGCGGCTGCTTTCCATGTTGCCCGAGGATGTGACGGTGGTCGGTATCGATGAGCATACCGCCCTGGTTATGGATCTAGAAGCTGGGGAATGCCGGGTCATGGGGCGCGGCGGGGTCACTCTGGTCAGGGATGGCAAGGAAGCCTCGTTTCCAACAGGCGAGAGCTTTGCAATCTCCGAATTGGGACCGTTTCGGCTGCCAGCTCCGGCGCACGGGATCCCCAGGGACATTTGGGAGCAGGTGCTGGCTGCCCGGAGTGAGGCTCTTCAGCAGCCAGCCAAAGACGCTCCCCAGAAGGTGCTCTCTCTGGTGGAAGAGCGGGAGGCGGCCCGCGCGAGACGCGATTGGGGCACGTCTGATGAACTGCGAGACAGGATCGCGGACCTCGGTTGGCAGATACGGGATACGGCGGCTGGTCCAGAGGTGTTGCCGCTTTAGAAGGGAGAAGTGGAGGACATGGTCAGGTCGACTGGGGGATGTGTTCAGGTTCTTGTCGTGCTTGGTTTGCTTTTCTTGGGGGTCGGAGGGGTGTCTCCGGCCAATGGGCAGGGAGTGAGGATCATCTTCCTGCACCATTCCTGCGGCCAGAACCTCATCGCCCAGGGCGGGGTGCGCGAGGGCCTCACCGCCCTCGGCTACGAGTTCTACGATCACGGCTACAACGAGGAGGGGCTGGTTCTGGCCGACGGCACCTCGACGGGCACCAACTTCGACGTGCCGGACGACAACACCAATCCCGACGGCTACGCCGCCATCTTCGCGCAGCCGCTACATGACCCACCCGACAACACTTTCAGTCAGTTGATGCAGTACGACGTGATCGTTTTCAAGTCCTGCTTCCCAGTGAGCAACATCGGGGACGATGCGCAACTCGAGGAGTACAAATCCTACTACCTCTCCATCCATGAGCGGATGGACCAGTATCCCGACAAGATGTTCGTCATCGTCACCCAACCGCCAGAGATACCGGCCGATAGCAGCCTAGACGCGGCCGCTCGGGCGCGGGCGTTCGCGAACTGGCTGTCGTCAGACGAGTACCTGTCCGGCCATGCCAACGTCTTCGTGTACGACTTCTTCGGCCAGTTGGCGGGAGGGGACAACTACCTGAGGCCTGAGTACAGGACGGACGAGTCTGACGCTCACCCCAACGAGTCGGCCAACCGCACCATAGGACCTCTCTTCGTCACCTTCCTGGATGAGGCTATCAGGAGCTTCAGTGGCGGGGCGCCGCGCCCACCTGCTCAGGCCTCTCCGGCGCCGGGGGCGGAAGAGATGCCCTCACCGGCTGGGGAGGTCCCTCTCGTCATGGGGCAAGCGGACACCTCGCTCATTGACGACTTCGAGGGGTATGAACCGGGTGGTGGCTGGGAGGTCTGGACGGACGGCGGGCAGACCAACATCGAATGCACGGTGGACTCCGGGACAGCCTACAGTGGTGGCGCGTCGCTCATGGTGCAACACAGCATCGCTCCCGGAGGTTGGGCTGGGTGCGGTCGGACCTTCGAGACCTCACAGAACTGGGCTGCTGGTCAGGGCCTCTCCATGTGGATGCGCAGTGAGAATCCTGGGATGGCGGTGGCGGTAACCCTGCACGTGGGCGATCCCCAGGAGCCGACCCCCTTCCAGAAGGAACTGACGACTCCGTCCGGTGGTGCCGGAGATTGGGCGCTGGTGCAGATACCTTGGGGTGAGTTCTCCAAGCCGGACTGGCAGGGCGAGAGCGGCGTGGCAGAGTTCGATGCGGCCCAGGTGGTGGGCCTGAGCTTCGACTTCTCTGCTGGGGAGGCGTCTCCTCCCGAGGGCAGGCTGTGGGTAGACGACCTGGCTCTCTTGGTACAGGGTCAGGTGGCGCCAGTGCCTCCGGCCGCTGGGGGCGAGGAACCTTCAGGGGAGGGCGTGGGCAGTATCTGCCCTTGCTCTGGCCTGGCTCTCCCACTCGCGGGTCTGGGCCTCATCGTGTGGAGGCGGGGCAGACCTCTCTGGGCCACAGGAGGGTGACCGATAGCGGTGCCAGGCTGGGTCGTGTCCGTATTCTGGAAAGGCACTGAAGGAGTGTTATGCGCGTCTGGCCTTCGAGGGCGCGCCATTCAGAAAAGGGGGTGAGTGAAGATGCCAGGACTGGGGTCGCTGGGTATCCCGGAGTTGCTGATCTTGTCGTGTATTTGTCTGGTTCCCCTGGTCATCGTGGTGGGTGTGGTGATCGCCTTGCTGGTGATCGTGCGGGGCAGAAAACCCAAGGCGGAGAGTGGAGAGTGGGTCCCTCAGGCGCCAGCGGCGGAGGCGCCGAGGGAGCCTGTGGCCAGGACAGAGACTGCCCCGGCAGCGGAACCGCCGTCTAGAACTCGAGCTACCGCGGTGGCGGAACCGGTCATGAAATCGTGTTCTTCTTGTGGCGCGGACAACCCGGTGGGCAACGCCTTCTGCGAATACTGTGGCGCCTCTCTAGCTGAGAAGTGAACCTCCTGCCCCGACCAACGGTGTTCTAAGGTGCGACCGAGGACGGTGGCTTTTCGCAGGGAGGAAGGTGCCCGACCAAGTCCGGTCCTCGAACCTGTGCGGCATACGGCGTTGTCATTCTTAGAGAGGAGGTTCCAGCTATGGAAAAGTACCGCATCTACGAGGTGACAACCGTCAAGATCAAGCCGGGCAAAGGCGCGGCCACAGCTACGTGGTGGCATGATAAAGGCAGGGCTGCCTTTGAGAACTCTCCTGGCACCAAGTCGGTGAGGGTCTACGGCGTGCAGTTTGGTTTCGGCGGGGAGTATCAACTGGAGATCTGGAGAGAGATCGAGGAATACGGCTCCTACGACCGACTGGACGAGGACATGACGGCCCACCCTGAGAAGTACGCTGCCTTCTCCGAGGCCACCGACGTGTTGGAATTCGGCCCCACGCGGCTGATGGGAGAATGGCCGCAATCGCAGTTCAGGGCGCCGCAAGAGTAGAGCGCCGAGCAGGCGCGGACAGCGGGCGCGGCCCGCTATCAGGGCCAGAATGAAGCCGGGGTTACTTGGTTCCTTCTGGGAAGAGGTCAGCCTGCTGGGGCCACAGGCTTTTGGGGTCCACGGTGGGGAGACCCAGTAGCTTGGCCAGTTGGCTCACCGTGGCTGGGGCATGCCCCGCGTAGTGGTTGTTGACATAAATGTAGATCCGAGGGACTTTGGCGGCCAGCTCCTTGACCGTGCGCGCCCAGTTCGCCAGGTCCTCTGAGCGGTCCCTCTGCACTTCGCCCAGATACTTGAACTCCCGGTGATAGCCGACGAGACGCAGGTAAACGAAGTCCGTGGTGGTCTCCACCACGGACGGTAAGTCCTGCCAGTCGTTGATGCACCAGGCTAGGTTGAACTCCCGCAGGAGGTCGAATACCTCCGCATCGTTCCAGGATTCGCTGCGAAACTCGGCGACGAAACGAATGTCATCCGGCAAGAGCGGAAGGAACGAGCGCAGGTTGTCTTCGTAGCGCCTGGTGAAGGAACGGGGGAACTGGATCGCCACCGGTCCCAGTTTCTCTCCCAGGATCCGCATCGTCTCCAAGAAGTCGGCGAGCCTTGCCTCAACACCCACCAGTTGGTGATCGTGGGTTATCTCCTGGGGCATCTTGCAGGCGAACAGGAAGTTGGGCGGAGTGCGGTGCAGCCATGATCTGACGGTGGAAACAGCGGGGATGGCGTAGAAGGTGCTGTTGATCTCCACAGTGTCGAAGACTTGAGCGTAGAAGGGCAGGAACTGGCTGGGGGAGAATTGGGGAGGGTAGAAGGTCCCGACCCAGTCCTGGGGGCTGAACCCCTGCACGCCGAGACGAAGGTGAGCGGTCTGGTCACTCATGATAGCCGGAGGTCCACCACCTTGTCACGTTCCTCGGACATGCCCGGCAGTACTCTCGATCCACGCCGGACAGAGTGCCGAAGCGCGCGCTCAGGTAGCGCCTGCCTCTGGCAGCCTCGCTGGCAACCAGACCGAGGAGCAGGCCCAGGTTCCTGATCAGGGAGGTCCCCGCCGGATGCCGGTGGCGATCATGGGCTTCACCGACGGCCCGGATAGGATGCCCACAGCACCCGGCGGGAACGGTACGTCGAAAGCGAGCTTATGAGCCCATCTTCACGAATCTCATGATCTTGGTGCCACACACGGGGCATGTGCCCTTGACCGCCGGGCGTTTGTTCTTGAGCACCACGTTCTTGGGATTCGAAATCTCTCGCTTCTTCCTGCACTTCACACAGTAGGCTTCCATTGTTCTCGCACTCCTTTCTCGTGCTTGATGTTGGACGGGTAGCCTCAGGAAACGATCGGCCCCACAACCGAACCCCCGGCCATCCTTGCTTCCCGTCGCCACGGTTGCTGCAGTCATAGACCGATGCTGCTATGGTCGGTAGCCAGTTCCGACCACGGGCAGCCGCTGGGCCGATGCCGTGTCTGAATCCTACGGCCAATATAGCATACGCTCCACGCGAAGGCAAATGCAACATTGATAGCGCGATAGCAGTCGCAACGCAACACACATGGAGTGCGGTGATCACCGGGTTATTGACTTGCCCAGCGCGCTGGCCATAGCGGCGATGTGCTCGGGTGTCGAGCCGCAGCAGGCTCCGATGATGGTCACCCCGAGGCGCGCGAAGCGCTCCGCGTACTCGGCCATCAGTTGCGGAGTGGCGTCAAACTCCGTGCGTCCCTGGACCAGGCGGGGGACCCCGGCGTTGGGCTTGGCGACCAGCATGGCCTGTGGGGCGGTCTCCTTCATCTGGGCCAGGACCTGCTCCACCTCTTGCGGCCCGGTGCCGCAGTTGGCCCCCACCGCTGCTATTCCCCATTCGGTGAGGGCGGCCACCGCCTGGGATGGAGTGACCCCCATCACCGTGTGCAGCCTTTGTTGGAAGGTCATGGTGCAGACCAGGGGCAGATCTGTGGTTTGCCGTGCTCCCTGGACCGCCGCCTCTACCTCCTTGAGATCGGACATGGTCTCGACGACCAGGAGATCCGCTCCACCGTCGGCGAGACCGCGAGCCTGCTCGGCGAAGGCCTCTCGCGCTTCTTCAGCGGTAAGCTTCCCCACAGGGGCGAAGAACTCGCCGGTCGGGCCGATGGACCCGGCTACAAAGACGTCGCCTGCCTCCCTGGCGATCTCAGACGCCCGGCGGCAAATCTCGTACACCATGTCGCCCAGGCCGTACTTCTCGAGCCGGAATCTGTTGCCACCAAAGGTATTGGTCAGGATGATCTCGGATCCGGCGTTTACATACCCGCAGTGAACGGCCAGCACCTTCTCTGGGTCAGTGAGGTTCAGCTCCTCAGGAGCGTGACCTCTCTCCAAACCGGCAGCCTGAAGCATGGTGCCCATGGCGCCGTCGGCCAAGATCGTCTCGCCGGCAGCCAGCCTTTCTCGGAATCCCATTGTCCGTCCTCTACTCCTGTGGTCTTCGCGCCAATTATACCATCTCCGTGGAAGCGGCTACCAGGAGGATACTGGTGAGATCTGAGCTGCGAGGTCAGGAGTACCCGATAGCCCTGACGGTCTCAACAGCGGATAGAAGCGGGCGCGGTGAAGAGAGGCGCGATCGATCCAGATGCCCCATCGTCCTCGAGGATTGGAGCGGGAGTGGGTGCCTACCGTTGGTAGTTCTTCAGCATGAAGCAGAAGTTGTATCGGACCTGATCGTCGTTCGTGATGGTGCACACGGAGTGCCCCAGGAACACCGTAACGTTGCCCCCCGCGTTACAATCGCCACCCCAGGAGCTGGAGCCGTAGCCCAAGCGCTGGGTCTCGCTGACGATATGGGTGCCGGAGTTGACGGGCTGTGGCACTCCCCAAGGCACCGGTTGGCCGTCTAGGTAGGCCTGAAAGTCGGTGACCGTAGCACCGCCGCCGTCGTCGTTGACCACCGTCTTGGTCAGGGTGAGGGTGGGGGCGATGTCGTCGTTCACGACGGAGCAAGTGGCATTTTCATCGATGCCCAAGGTGATCGTCCCGTCTGGCGCGCAGTCGCTACTCCAGGGGGAGGCTTCGTACCCCGCCATGACCTTCTCGCTAAGCGTGTGCGTACCGGAAATGATGGGCTGTGGAACACCCCAAGCAACCGGCTGGCCGTCTATGTAAGCCTGGAAGTCGGTGATAGTGGCAGCACCGCCGTCGTCATTCACCACCGTCTTGGCCAGGGTGAGGGTGGGGGCGATGTCGTCATTCACCATGGAGCAAGTGGCTTCCTCGTCGAGGCCCACAGTGATACTCCCGTGGGGCGCGCAGTCGCCACTCCAGGGGGAGGCGTGGTACCCCGTCATAACGCTCTCGCTCACCGCGTGGGTGCCGGCAAGCACAGTCCGCGGGACGCCCCAGGGCACTGGCTGGCCGTCTATGTAGGCCTGGAAGTCAGTGGTCTCGGCAATACCACCATCGTCGTTGACCACCGTCTTGACCAAGGTGATGGTGGGGCCGACGTCGTCATTCACGATGGAGCATGTGGCTTCCTCGCCGGGGTGCAGAGTGATACTCCCGTCCGGCGCGCAGTCGCCGCCCCAGGCGGAGGCTTCGTAACCTTTCGGACCGGCCTCGTAGGCCGAGTGAGGGCCGGAGGTGACGGGTTTTGGCACGCCCCAGGCCACCCGGGGGTCGTAGTCGGGGTACGGGTCGCCGAACACGTATGCCACGAAATCCGAGATGGTAGCTGTGCCGCCCTGATCGTTGATCACCGTCTTGGTGAGGGTGATGGTGGGGGCGATATCGTCGTTCACAATGGAGCAAGTGGCGCCCTCGTCCATGTCCAGGGTGATGGTGATCGTTCCGTCGGGCGAGCAGTCGCTGCCCCAGGGCAAGGGCTCGTAGCCGGTCAGAAGACTTTCGCTCACCGTGTAGGTGCCCGAAATGATGGTCTGTTCGACACCCCAGGGCACAGGCTGACCGTCCAGGTAGGCCTGAAAGTCGGTGCTAGTGGCAGCGCCGCCGTCGTCGTTGACCACTGTCTTGGTGAGTGTCAAGCTAAGCGGCCATTCATAGGCTCCCATGTCCACGGTGCCGCCCCTGACACGTGGGCGTCCGTCCAGGTCGAACGGCAGCTTCTCTGCTCTGTTCCGGTCAGCGTCCAGGTCCAGTGTGTCCTGGGGCAGCGCTTCGTTGCGACCGGCGTCGATGGCAGGGGAGGCGGCTTGCAGACGAAGGTCGTCATCCGGTGTACCCACGGTGTCGTCCGGGCCGTCGGCGTCCACGAACCGCGGATCATGTTCTATGTTCCCGCCCCCATCGGTCCCGAGACCGGAATCCCAAGTCCCCCCACTGCCACCGGAGTCTTGCACCAGACTGTAGCTGATGGTGGGAGTGCTGTTATCGTTATAGACCTGGGTGCCGGTGAGAGCGGCGTTGCCCCACAGTATGGCGTTGGTCAGCGTAGGGCTGCTCGACTGGTTGTACAGGCCGCCGCCGTGCTGGGCTGAGTTGCCGCTGAGAGTGACGTTGGTCAATGCGGGGCTGCTGTCGCTAAGGTTGGCGATCCCGCCGCCGTTCTCACTGCAGCCACCTGCGGCTGAGTTGCCGCTGAAGGCGGCGTTGACCAGCTCTGGGCTGCTGTGCCAGTTGTACAGCCCACCGCCCAGCGCCTGGGTCATGCCTAGCGCTGAGTTGCCGCTGAAGATGATGTTGACCAGGGAGGGATTGCTGTAGTAGTTGCACATTGCGCCGCCGCCGGGCTGAGTTTCACCTACGGCGGAGTTACTCTGGAAAATGGCATTGGCCACGGCCGGACTGCTATGGTCATTGTACATGGCGCCGCCCTGGTAGGCTGAGTTCCCGCTGAAGGCAACGTTGCTGAGCGTGGGGCTGCCATCAGCATAGTTGTACATCCCGCCGCCCTTGTCGTGAGGATAGTTGCCGTCTGCGTCGCCGCCAGTGATGACAAAGCCATCCAAGCTGGCGGTTTCTGTCACCGCGCTGCTGCTGACCACGTGATAGCTGTTGGTGCCCATTATGGTCGCCGTTGTGGTAACCACGCCGCTGGGGTCGGCCAGATCGTTGTTGTCGATATCCCCGCTCAGTACGGTGATGTTGGTCTGCCAATCGCGATCCTGGCAACCACTTCCCGTGCCAACAAACCCCCCGTACAGTGCTACGCCGCTGCCGAGCGTGAAGGTGGCGGTGCGATCTGCGATGGTGGTTGGTGTGTACACGCCTGTGGCCACCCAGATCTGGTTGCCATAGGTGGCTGTGCTGAGAGCTGTTTGCAGGCTGCATGCGTTGGCCCACGAGCCCGTGCAGGTGCCGGCGCCATCGGGCTTGGCGTAGAGGGCGGCTACCTCATACGCGCCGATGTCACAGCGCGAACCCTGAGGTCGAGACGTACCGCGCTGGTCGGTAGAGGCACAGGCGGCGCCGCCGCTGCCGGGCGCTGCAGGATTGCCGGCGTCAAGTGCGGGACTACAAGGCAGCAGGGCATGAGTGAGGGTTGCTCCCCCGTTGTCTTGAAGCGGACCCAGGTTGGGGCTTACCCCTGTGATATCGCCGGTG
>DATEXS010000206.1:0-2359 GCA_035256725.1 Anaerolineae bacterium | reverse complement strand
AGTGCCGGAGAGGAACCTTGTACTCAGACTGGTCCTCCAATCAACGCAGGCCACTGAATCACCACAACCGCCCCGTTTTCTGTGGGAGGCCTACCGCGGGGGAAGCACCGAGGTTGTGTCCAGGAAGACGGCGCGGGGCTCTGCATCGCTGGACATCGATGGCGATTCCTATCTCGCGGAATGTGGACAGTACGCTGTCCTAGGCATCAGCAGCGACCCCAGCGTCGCACCCCTGGCGGTGGGCCTCGTCGTGCTCCTGGCCGGTAGCACACTCACCCTCTTCTGGCGCCCCAGGCTCATTTGGGCAACCGTACGAGGCAGCGAGAGTGTGGTGCAGATACAGGTCTTCAGTCCCAGCCGGAACGATAGCGGCGTGGAACCGCGAGAGTTTGAGAAGCTGGTGACACAGATCGAGGAGGCCCTGGATGCTCCTTGAGGACCAGCTCTACCTGGCGGCTAACTTCTCGCTGTTCGCCGCTGTGCTGCTTGGTTGGTTAGCCCTGCGTTTTCCTGGCATAGGCATGCGCAGGCTCTCGCAGGGCCTGCTGATTCTCTTTCTAGCCGTGCAGGGTGTGACACTATCCTGGGCAGCAGCCGCCCAAGGCTATGCCACACTGGCCAGTCCCGAGGCCGCCAGCATGGTGGCAGTCGAGACCGCTGCCCTCCTCTGCCTGTGGGGAGAGCGGTTTCTGGGCGCATCGATCGAGGTGGCCTCCGCGCTGACCCTGGCCTTCGTCGTGCACTCATCCGGACTGGTGCAGATGTGGCTGCCGACTGCCGGCATCGTGGGTCCGTCCCCCTTCGTGAACGCCTGGTTTGGCCTCCACCTACTGACCGCTGCGGTCACGACTGGCGCCTACGTCTGCGCTGCTGGAGGCACCTTGGCCTGGCTGGCACGCCGAGCTATCCACTGCATCGGGAATCCTGGTGAGAGCAAGCGCGAACCAGATGCTCCGCTCTTCTCTCGGTGGGCTCTGATGATCGCCTACCCGATCCTCACCGGTTCGGTGATGGCCCGGGGAGCCTGGAGCTACCTGGCCTTCGGCACGTGCTGGTCGTGGCACACGGCAGCAGTGCTACTGCTCGCCCTGTGGCTGGTGCTCACTATCACCTTGCACGTGACTGACGGAGCGCGCTGGGGCATCGTCAGAGCCCTGCTTGTGCTTTTCGGTTTGTTGCTGGCCGTACTCATCCTCCCCTTGCTGGGCCAAACCGTGCCTGCCGGGTAGTCCAAGCCCCGCTGAGGTGCTGTAGTCGCCGACTGAGGAGTGGACGGAGCTTGAACCCGACGGCCGGACACGCCCTGGCCACGGCGCAAGATGCCATGGGTCAGCGTGGCTGTTTTGCAGTTGCCCGCGCGCTCCGGTCGGGTATGCGAGCCACCGCGTGTAAAGTCGGGAGTCTGCTGTCACCCTTCTTCTGGCCGGACCCCCAACCGCCAATCACCAGAGGGCCAGGCCGGTGCTCTTATCCAGGGAGCGTTCCGGCGCCAGCCCATCAAGCTCGGTGACGGCAAACTCGCAGGCGAAGGTCACATTGCCCTCCAGAAGGTGGCCGCCAAAACAGCGACCCTCTCTGTCCGCCAGGATCACGTGACAGTGCAGAAAGGTCTCCCCATCCTTGCGCGAAACGTTGCCCACCAGGGAGGCGATCTCCATTCCTTCGTCAAAGCGCACCTCCCGATAAACCCTCTTCAGGTGATCGTAGTAGCCAATCCCCCCTCGTTCGACTGCGCCCAGCGCGTCCAGGTGACCCACCTGGACGCCGTTGGTCTTGCAGAACTCCGTCAACCCACCTAGGATATCGTCGCCCCGCTCCAGTCTCCCGAGGAGCACCCTGCGCGTGGTGAATTCAAACGACTTCATCGATCTGCCTCCCTTACGACCGCGGGCGCGGCGTGCGGCCCGGCCCGATTGTCCTCTCGTGCAGGACCCCTGCTGCACGACCGGCTGGATACGTCGCGGCCACACGAGGAGCCGCGAGAGCACAACACGACGAGCGCAGTCGCCAACAGCCAGCGTTGCGCAACCAAGACCCATGATCCGCGCGATTCTCGAGGCCCCGACCATCGGCAGCCTCTCCAGCAAAGCCAGCTCGGTTTATTCCATCAACGGCTCGGACATGGTGAGCGCGACTGCGGGTGAGAAATGCCCGTCAGCCTGACCATAGCGTGCTTGGGCTTTTCACGTCAGTATTATCGACGGCGCAGCCGGTCATCGTCAAGACTTGCTACAGTGCGCGAAATCCCGTAAGATATACTGATGGAGAGAGACGCGGGCCCGGAAAAGGTGTCACGTCAGGAGGTGTGACGTACCATATGCCCATCTACGAGTACGAGTGTGAGAAGTGCAGGCGGAGA
>DATEXS010000205.1:0-6311 GCA_035256725.1 Anaerolineae bacterium | reverse complement strand
ATCCAGCGCACCAGGTGCTCGTCGTGGGAGAACTCCCTAATCACCACTTCGTCGGTCTTGTAGATGTCCGCTGGGTTCCCAGACAGGGCCACCCAGCGGAAAGGACCCTTGCCCTCGCAGAAGAGGGGTCGTATGTAGGCGGGGACAAAGCCGGGGAAGTCGAAGGCATTCTTCACACCCGCTTCGTAGGCGCGTTGTCGGAGGTTATTGCCGTAGTCGAAGACCACAGCGCCCTTCTTCTGGAAGTCGAGCATCGCCTGCACATGACGCCCCATGGACTCGAGGGAGCGGCGTGTGTATTCATCGGGGTCCTTCTCCCAGAGCGACTGGGCCTCTTCCACTGACACTCCCTGAGGTATGTAGCTGCGGGGGTCGTGCGCCGGCGTCTGATCCGTGACCACGTCGGGCACCACACCCCGGACCACCAGCTCAGGGTATACGTCTGCGGCGTTGGCGATGAGCCCGATGGACTTCGCCTCTCTCTTGGAAAGTGCTTGCTCCACCAGCGTCATCGCTTCCTCGAGCTCGTCTACCACCACGTCTATGTAGGCGGTAGCCAAACGGCGCGCGGCCCGGGCGGGGTCCACCTCCACGATCAAGCCTACGCCGTGGTTCATGGTGATGGCCAACGGCTGGGCTCCGCCCATGCCGCCAAGGCCGGCCGTCAGCACGAACTTCCCCTCCAAACTGGAGGCGAAGTGCTTCCGACCCAGAGACCCCAGGGTCTCATAAGTCCCCTGCAGTATGCCCTGCGTCCCGATGTAGATCCAGCTACCGGCGGTCATCTGCCCATACATCATCAGGCCCTGGGCGTCCAGCTCGTCGAAGCATTCCTGGGTGGCCCATGCTGGCACGAGGTTGGCATTGGCCAAGAGAACCCGAGGCGCATCCGGATGGGTCTTGAAGATGCCCACCGGCTTGCCCGATTGGACCAGCAGCGTCTCGTCGTTGTCCAGCTCTCTCAGAGCAGCGACGATGGCGTGGAAAGCTTCCCAGTTTCTGGCAGCCTTGCCCCGGCCTCCATAAACGATCAGTTCGTCAGGCTTCTCTGCCACCTCGGGGTCCAGATTGTTCATCAGCATACGCATGGCCGCTTCCTGTCCCCAGCCCTTGCACGTGAGTTTTGTGCCCCGCGGAGCTTTGATCCCTCTATCCACGATCGCACCTCCCCCTGTAGCTTCTTCGGCGATTGTAGCGCAGACGCCATTGCGTTGCCATTAGCGTGTTTGCCGGGCTCTCCCCGAAAGCATAGAATGTGACCATGGGGGGAACCGCGCTGGTGGGCTTGTGGTACAGATTCGTCAAGTTTGCCTTCCGCCATTTCTACAACGAGTTTGCCTGGTCATACGACCTGGTGAGCCGCGTTGTCTCGCGCGGCAAATGGCACGAGTGGCAGAGGGCCTCCCTGCCAGAACTCCGAGGCCGCCGTGTCCTGGAGGTTGCCTTTGGCACCGGCAACCTTTTGTGGGACATGACTGCGAAGGGCTATCAGTGCATGGGGATAGACTTGTCGCCCTACATGGTCGCCCTCACTGCACAGAAGTTCGGGCGCCGAGGCCGCACGGCCCCTATCTGTCGAGGTCGCGTGCAGGAACTGCCCTTCCCAGATGCTTGCTTCGACTCGCTGGTGGCCACCTTCCCCGACTATTTCATCCTGGATTTTGCGGCCCAGGAAGAGATGGCACGAGTCCTGGTGCCTGGAGGGCGACTGGTGGTAGTTGAGGGAGGGTACATTCTCAAGCGCGATCTCTGGAGCCGGTTCCTGAACTGGGCCTTTCGGATCACGGTTTCCCCGAGGACGTGGAAGGAGACCCAGAAGCTGTTCACCCATCCGCTGTTCACTGTGGAGAGACGAGAAGTGCGGGGTGGGTGGAGCTCGGTCGGTGTGATCGTGGCTGTGAAGACGCCAGAAAGGTCAAGCCAGTCCGGAGTGTGTGACGACCGGCAGTCGCCGGTGTTGTATGGTGCAGATGTGAGAGGAGGGCAGGATAGCATGGACCTGGACGATGCCATAAGACAGCGACGCAGCATCAGGAAGTACAAGTCCGATGTGCCCATCCCTCGGGAGGACATCGAAGCGATCATTGAGGCTGGTAGCTGGGCACCTAGTAGCACCAACATCCAGCCGTGGCGGTTCATCGTCGTGGAGGACAGGGAGATGATCGCCAGGATGGCCCGGGTGGTCTATGACAAGTTCCAGGCGCTTTCGAAGGAAGCTCTCAGTCAGGGGGAGAAGAGGATCGCTGCCTTTTGCAGGTTTCTGCGCAGCTATGCTAGCTTCTTCAGCGACGCGCCGCTGGTGATCGTGGCCTGCACTAAGCCGTATGAAAACCCGGTGCTCAAGATGCCCATGAGTACGGTGATCGAGAAGACCAGGGCATTGGGGGATGTCGGTGTGGATGTGAAGCCCATCGTTATCGACACGGTGCAGAAGAGCGTGGCTATGGCTGTGCAGAACATGCTGCTCAAAGCGCACTCCCTGGGATACGGAACCTGCGCCATGGACGGTCCCATTGCCGTGAAAGGCGCCCTGCGGGAGATGCTGGATATCGAAGACGACCTGGACCTGGTGATGGTGATCCCCATGGGCGTGCCAGAGTCCACTGAGGTTGAGGCGCCTGAGAGGCTGCCTGTGGCCGAGGTGATCCGATATTACAGACCGTAGGCGCGTGGGCCTTCACACGCTGAGCGTTTCTCCATGGTGAGGCACAAAGATATTAGGGACTCCGAGTTTGCTGATCCCCTCTGCCAGGGCTAGCGATTCCTCTTCCTCGCCGTGAATTACGAAGACGCCCTTCAGATTGGAATCGGCCTGGTCTATCCACGAAAGCAGTTCGTCCCTGTCAGCGTGCGCGCTGAAGGCGTCGATGATCCTCACCTGGGCCCTCAGCATATACTCGTCGCCGAAGATACGCACCTTCTCCTGCTTCTCCGCTATGCGGCGCCCCAGGGTATGTTCGGCCTGGAAGCTCACGATGAGCACGGTATTGCGGGGGCTCTCGATGTTGTGCTTCAGATGATGCAGGATTCTGCCAGCCTCGCACATGCCAGAAGCGGAAATGATGACCATGGGCCCGTCTAGATCATTGAGGAGCTTGGATTCCTCCACGTTCCTCACGTAGTGTAGACCCCGGAACCCGAAGGGATCCTGCTCGCGCAGGAGGAACGCGTTCGTCTCCTCATCGAAACACTCCGGGTGCAGGCGGAAGATCTCGGTTGCATCTACGGCCAGGGGGCTGTCCACGTAAACGGGAAGGGCCGGTATCCGTCCAGCGTTCTGCAGACGGTGGAGGGTGTAGACCACCTCTTGCGTTCTCTCCACGGCGAAGGCCGGGACGATGACTTTGCCGCTCCGCGAGTATGTCTCCGCCACTATCTCCGCCATCTCATCTTCCACGTGGCGGATGTCATCATGGAGACGATCGCCGTAGGTGCTCTCCGTAATCAAGTAGTCGAGGTCGTGCACCAGGACTGGGTCACGAAGGATGGGGAGGTCGCGACGACCGAGGTCCCCTGTAAAGCCCAGTCGAACCCTGTGTCCATTGTCGTCGATATCCAGCACCACAATCGCCGAGCCCAGGATATGTCCGGCATCCCTCAGGGTGGCCTGGACACCGCTGGTCACTGGAAACCAGCGGTCGTAGTTGTGCGCCACGAGACACCCCAGCGCCTTCTCAGCTTCTTCAATGGTGTAGAGAGGTTCTACGAGGGGGAGCCCCCTCTGTCCGTGCTTCTTGTTGACATATTCTGCATCTTTGGCGCTGATGCGGGCGGAGTCGCGGAGCATGATCGATACCAGGTCGGCAGTGGCCATGGTGCAGTGGATATCGCCCTGGAAGCCCCCTTTCACCAGAGTGGGGATGTTGCCGCAGTGGTCTATGTGAGCGTGGGAGAGGATCACGCCGTCGAGGCTCCGGGGATCGAAGGGGAGGTTGCGGTTGCGTTCGAAGGCCTCAGCGCGGTGGCCTTGGAAGAGCCCACAGTCCAGGAGGATACGCCTGCCGTTGGCCTCTATGAGGTGCTGTGAGCCGGTAACCGCTCGGGCGGCGCCCCAGAAGGTGATCTTCACAATTCAATCCTCCATCGTCTCCAGTTTCCCCCGCATACGGCGTCGGCACGGTCAGTCGTCCTGGATCGCCAACAATTCGTCTATCAGATATCGAGCGTCGAGGTCAGCGTATCCCATCTCTCTGACCAGTTCTTCTGCTCGCAACTCCTGTCCCCGTCTCCACAGGGAGACCAGGAAATTGCCCGCCTCCAGGCTGGCAAACCACTCCCTGCCGAACTGATCCTCCAGAAAACGCCTGAGCTGGACCTCGAAGATCCATGCCCGCAGATACTGGGCGCAATAGAAGGCGTCGTCGGTGTCGGCCAGGTAGTTCTCGGGGGCAATGTTCACCCCCAGTGCACCTCCGAGGATAGAGACGTATCTTTGCTGAGCCCCATCCAGGTCGGCATGCAACTCCTGCTCATAGAGCAGCTTGCTCGCGTAGCGACGGAGGAGCCAGAGCTTCTTGAAGCGGGCGTGCTCCAGGTAGTCGCCGCTGTTCTCAATGCCCAGCACCCTGCACAGCCAATGCCGGCTGTGCAACAGGTACTGCAACAGAAAGGCATACCCCTCGGTGACGGAGTTGTCTCCCAGGCGCTTGAAGGGAAACGGCAGTCTGGGATCTACGTGAACGAAGTGCTCGGCGTGCCCAGCCTCATGCAGAAGGCTTTCATAGTCGTCCGGACCGCCCGAGGGTTTGGTCACCAGCTTGACTTCCTGCGGAATACGGATGGGAACGCAGAAGGCGCGCGGCGTTTTGAGGGGCCTGGGTTCGGTATCTAGTTCCAGATTCGCCTGTGTGGCCAGATCGATGCCCAGGCCGTGCAGCGAACTAGCCAGGGCTGGTATCATCGACCTTTCAGGGAAGAGCGGATCGAACCTCTGGCCACGGAACAAGGCGAGGATGTCGCAGGTGCGAGCGTTATCCATACTCACCGCGATGTCCCCGAGGTACGGCTCCAGTTGCTGGAAGAACACCACTCGTGTGGCGTCGAGCAGCGCCCGTATCTGCTGTGTGAGCGAGTCGAGACTGAGACTACGTAGGTGGTCACACAGCTCCACATAGCTCTGGAAGCCCAGTTCCCTGGCCTTGTCGTGAAGATACCCTAGTCGCTCTGCCCGTTCCGGATTGGCGGTGGCGGTGACCCCTCTTTCTAGGTCGTCCAGCCGGTGTCGGCGCCCTAGGTCTGTCTCATTGGCCATCATGGGGCGCAAATCATGGAAGGACACCTGCTTCCCGTCCCAATCAACAGTGGCTTTCCGCATTTCATTGCTGACGCGCTCGGTCAGCTCCTTGACCACATGCTCCAAGTGTTCCAGAGTCACCCACTCTGCGACATAGCCTTCCTGCCTGGTTTGCGCAGGCGTCAGCAGTTCTCTGACCAGAGGCTCACTGAACAGGTGGGAATAGCGCTCATAGATGGGGGTGATGTCGAGCCGTTCCTTGAAGCCAGCTTCGGCGAGGTAGTACTCGCGGTATACCTCCTGGTGGAACGCTTCTGCCTGCGACTCGAACTCTGGAGCAATCATGATGCGATGTCGCTGCCCTTCTGGCGGCGGCGCACGCTCGCGTGAGGAGGCGTGCGTCGCCTACCGGATCGGGCCTCCAGTTCTCTGGCAGCCGCGACGGCGTCGTCGGCCTGGGACAGCTTACGCCGCTCCTGGCTACGGTGGTGCGGCACTGACGTATCCTGGCTGGAAAGGCGCTTCATCGGCGCGTCCAGATAGTCGAAATCTTCGCTCTCCAGAATGCGAGCCGCTGTTTCTGCGGCAGTCCCTCCGGTCTTGCCGGCTTCATGGGCGATTGGGACCCGGATGGTCTTGATCAGCGATGCCACAAAGATCTCCTCACCAGGAGGTCTCAAGGTTTGGCGGTGCACCATCGCTGCCTCCAGACCCTCTCGCGCAGGAGTCGCTGCGGTTTCTTTTGCACGTGGAGGATAATCGATGCGGGCGAGATTATGAGGTCTCTCCCTGGGCGCTTGACCTCAGTGACGGCGATATGCATGGATCCGCATCTGTCGCGGATGTGGCCAGGTTTCCTGTTCGTGAGCCCGGCCATCATCCGGTTGAGGTCAGGACCATTGGAGGTGCAATGCCCGTGGGCGCTCAAGATGTAGTGGTCGTTTCGAAGAGCGAAGGCACTCCCGGGTGCAGAGGCTTCCTGGCCCAGAGAAAGGCGCATAGCAGTGTGAACCAGGCCTCTGGAGACGACGTGGTGCACCGTCTCTGGGAAGAAACGCATCCCATAAGTGCTCCTGAG
>DATEXS010000204.1:0-2637 GCA_035256725.1 Anaerolineae bacterium | reverse complement strand
GGTGGCTGCCGTCTTGTGCTGAAACGAGACACTCAGAGTCTTCACCCATTCATCGGCCTCGCGACCTTCCGGGATCGTTGCCGGGAATGGCTCCGCGAGGTGGCCAAGGCTCCGGATGGACTCGGAAATCCGTTCCGCAAGTTCGTTCAGTCGCCTGTTGACCCTCTGGTATTCGTGGTGGTACGCGGCCGTCGGGCCGTCACGCACACCTGCCAGTGCCACATCGTCCAGCGCCATGGCGACCGAGACGGCTCTAGGCCAGGCACGAAATGACGGAGGGGCCACCTCAGATAGATCGGCAAATCCCACCAGAGCGGCTCCCCACTCCAAGGCCTGCCTCTCCAACCGATCCGTCGCCTGCACATGCATACCCAGACGTACTCTGCTCACTTTTCACCTCATTCCGCCACTGCACCTTCACGGCCTCTTGCCGACGGCATCGTCACGGGGATTGTACCAAGACTGGACAATCGCCAACCAGCAGCGGGCCTTGTGAGTCACTCAAGGGCTTGTTATAATGAGAATCGCGGCGCGCTGCGGAGTCCAGCGCGGCACCTGTCAAGGGTAGTTAGGATGGCAAGTCGTCCGTTAGTCGCTGGCGGTTCTGCTGACAGGGTCACACGCTCTCTAGCCTCTCTATTGAGCCCCCTGCTGGTCAGCCTCTTTTTCATCGAGGCTCTACGCCTCTACTTTTCTCAGATATACTTGATCGTCTGGGCAGCACTGTTCTCCGAGCCCATCGACCCTAGAGGGCTGGCGGTGGCAGGCCTGGTGTTTCTTGCCTTGCTGGCTCCTCTACTGATCCCGCTGCTGCGCAGGCTAGCCGGACCCAGAGTAATCAGCCTGGCTGCGGCGATTGGCGTGTCCATGGCACGACTATTCCTCAGCGCCGGTCTGCCCTTCGAGCTGGAAGTAGTCGCCAGTTGCGCGACCATCGCCCTGTATGGGCTGTTCTTGCCAGCCTACTTCGAGGAGTATCACCCGGCCCATACCCCCCGAAGCAGCAGGGGGTACCTGGTGGCTGGACTGGCCCTGGCTCTAGCCTACGATATGGCTGTCCGCGCCCTCGGCACTACCCTAGACCTCACCCTTCAGCCGGATTGGCTTCCCCCCCAGCTGGTCCTCTCGGGTGTCGCCATCGCCTGTGCGTACCTCTCTCGCCAGAGCACAGATCTGAGGCCTGGCAGGACCGACCTGACTCCTCTCTCTCCGTGGGCTGGCGCGTTGCTGTTGACCGCTCTTGGGCCGCTTCTCTTCCTGGAATTCAACCTCTTCATGCACGCCAGCACAGTCTCACGTTGGATCCTGGTCGATTACGACCTGATGTCCGTTCTGATCCCTGGGGCTACGGTCATTGGTTTGCTGATCCCGCGCTTCAAAGACCTGCAAAGCCTTGCCGCTGCCGCCGTGCAGAGCGTGCTCATCGTGCTCGCCGTGGTGGCCTTCCTCTGGTGGGACGGCTGGCTATCTGCCTTCTTGATCCTGGTCGGTCAGATCTGCCTCATGCTCTACTTGAGGCTGGTGTTTCAGTTGGCCGCCTCCCACAGCCACCGTTGGAAGAGTTCCACGGTCGTGGGCGTGGGCTTCTCCCTTGGCTTGCTCGCAGCGTTTCTCCTGACCTTCGTTCTCACCCTCAGCTTCGCCTATGCCTATACACTGGACGTCTTTCGCGGTACTGAACCGCTTGCCTACCTGGCGGCCGGCCTGGCAACTGCCGTTGCCCTGCTGCTGGCCGCGTTTCGCATCTCGCTCATTGACGTCCCGCGACCCGAGGTGCCCTGGGTAAAGCAGTCCGTCGCCGCCCTCCCAGTGGTGTTGGCCCTAGGTGGTCTCGCCCTCCAGCCCATCGTCAACCCACAACCCCCAACTCGCCGCTATTTCACGGTGATGACCTACAACCTGCATCAGAGTTACGGGATGGACAACAAGCTGGATCTGGGAGAGATCGCGTCCGCCATCAGCCAAGCCGACCCAGATGTAATCGGGCTCCAGGAAGCCGACGCAGGTCGCGTGCCCAGTATGTCAGTGGACGAGGTCCTGTGGCTGTCCCGGGAGCTCAACATGTATAGCTCATACGGCCCCTCATGGGGCAGCAGCTATGGAGTGGCCATCCTGAGCAAGTATCCCGTCACGGAGGAGAGACTCTATCTCCTCTCGAGTGCCGAGCAGCAGAGGTCTTGCCTACAGGCCAGCATCGATCTTGGTCCGCAGACCCTCACCTTCTTCTCCGTGCATCTGGGCCTCAACCCTGCGGAGCGGGAGCGGCAGTTGGACGAGGTCCTGGCTTACACACTCGAAGCTCCGACACCTAAGGTGATCGTGGGGGACTTCAACGCCAATCCGGATTCCCACGAGATAGGTCGGGTCCTAGAGCAATTCAAAGACTCCTTTGAGTTGGCCGGCGCTGGGAGCGCCTACACGTCGCCTGCCGACGCCCCGGTGGAGACGATAGACTACATCTTCGTTTCGCCGGACATCGAGGTGGCCTCGTCGGAGGTGCTGCCATCTCTGGCCTCGGATCATCTGCCCGTGGTGTCACGCTTACAGTTGCCAGGCCCATAGGGCGGACCATGGACAGAAAGCTGCCTCCCAGCCAGGCTCCTCGGCTCGCTAGTGTTCTGATGCCGGATCCTTGTC
>DATEXS010000203.1:0-4259 GCA_035256725.1 Anaerolineae bacterium | reverse complement strand
GCTGGACCAGGATCTGGGGCGGGTCGTGGTGGACCGACGGACCTGTGTCAATTGTGGAGTCTGTCTGGAAGCCTGTCCTAAGGGGTGCATCGTTGAAGCGGAAGAATGAGATGGATCTAAAGCTGGTACTGTCTGGCATAGGGGGGCAGGGGGTTCTGTTTGCCACGAGCGTATTTTCGGAGACGGCTCTGGCCCTGGGCTATGATGTGCTTGGTTCCGAGACTCACGGTATGAGCCAGCGAGGTGGATCGGTAATCTCCCATTTGAAGATCGGCGCCTACGAAAGTCCCCTGGTGCGCCAAGGAACAGCGGATGTGCTGCTGGCTTTCGACGAAGACGAGGCGTATCGCACCCTGGCTTTCCTGAAGCGCGGCGGTTTGTGCTTCGTCAACAGTGCTCGAGGGGATTTCTGGGACGAAGGGGTGAAGGGATACCTGACCAAGAACGAGATTACCACACATAGCTACCCGGCCGACGAGGTGGCGCTCTCGTTGGGTTCTGCCCGCTCCGCCAATCTGGTGCTGATCGGCCGCGCCCTCAGTGTCCCTGGCTTACCCTTCGAGCCCGAACAGATCAGGGAGACCATCGAGCGCATTGCGCCGCCCAGGTTCAGAGAGCTGAACGTGCGGGCGTTCGAAGCTGGCTTTGGGAGGGATGGGGATCAATGAAGTGGGAAAAGTACCTCTTCCCCGCCTCTCTGGAGGAGGCGCTGTCCATGCTGGCCGAGTACGCAGGCGAGGCGAGGGTGATCGCGGGTGGAACGGATCTGGTGCCCCAGTTGAAGAGTAAGGAGCGCAGAGTCAAGTGCCTGGTGGACGTCAGCCGTCTCGCGGAACTGAAAGGCATCCACAACCAAGGGGGTGTGATCCGGATCGGCGCGGGGGTGACTCATGAACGGATAGCGGCATCTCCCCTGCTCAGAGAGACGGCGACCGCGTTGGCCGAAGGTGCCGCCGCGGTCGGTTCGCCACAGATACGGTGCATGGGTACTGTGGGGGGCAATGTGGTCAATGCTCAGCCCGCCGCCGACACCGCCATCCCTTTGCTGGCGCTCGGCGCCGAGGCTGAGATAGCCAGCATCAAGGGGACTCGCCGCGAGCCCCTGGAGGCGCTGTACGTTCGGCCCGGCGAGTCCAAGGTGGATGCCAGTTCAGAGATCCTGGTGGCCCTGCGCTTTCCAGCCCTGGGCCGCCATGCGGGCTCAGCCTTTGCTCGCCTGGCCAAGCGCCGTGCTCTGTCGCTGCCTATCCTGAACGCCGCGGTGGTGGTACACATGGACGGGGAGGGCAGAGCACTGAAGGACGTGACCCTAGCCCTAGGGCCGGTGGCGCTGACGCCCTTCCGGGCCCGGGAGGCGGAAGAGGCGTTGCGGGGACAACCTGTGGATGAAGCAGTTGTAGAATCCGCGCTGGAGATAGCGAGCCAGGAGGCACAGCCGCGGACAAATCCGCTGCGCGGGTCAGCTGAATATCGCCGGGAGATGGTGAAGGTGTTGCTGAGGCGCGCACTGGAACGGGCGCTGGTAGCGGCCCAGGCCTGAGCAGGCAAAGACAACAAGCCGAGGGAGTGCCGACCATGGAAGCTCTGACCATGAAACTGAATGGCGAAGAGGTGACAGTCCATATCAAGCCGGATGCCATGCTTTTGGACGTGTTGCGGGACGAACTTGGTCTGATGGGGACCAAGGAGGCCTGCGGACAGGGCGAGTGCGGGGCCTGCACCGTGCTCCTGGAGGGCGAGCCAGTGACCTCCTGCCTGGTGCCGGCCCTCAAGGCTCAGGGGCGAGAGGTGCTGACCGTGGAGGGTTTGGCCTCCAGGGGAGAGCTACATCCTCTCCAGAAGGCGTTCGTCGAACATGGTGCCGTACAGTGCGGCTACTGCACACCGGGGATGTTGATGTCGGCCAAGGCCCTTTTGGACAGGAACCCGCATCCCACCGAGGAGGAGATCAAGGAAGCGATCTCTGGCAACCTGTGTCGCTGCACCGGGTACGTCAACATCGTGCAGGCGATCAAGGCAGCGTGCGCAGAGTGAACGGAGCTAGTGGAGGAAGCGACTATGTCGGAGGAATTCTCCTTCGTTGGCAAGCCGACTGCCAAGCTCGACGCACCCAGTAAGGTCACCGGGCAGGCGGTCTACGGGCACGACATGAGGCTGCCCAGGATGCTCTACGGCAGCATCCTGCGGAGCGAGTACCCGCATGCCCGGATATTGAACATAGACACGAGCAGGGCCAAGGCTCTGCCTGGCGTCAAGGCGGTGCTCACCGCCAAGGACATACCGGAGATCAAGATTGGCTGGGCTCGTGATCACCCCGTCTTGAAGGCAGGAAAGGTTCGGTCCATTCGTGACGAGATTGCGGCGGTGGCGGCGGTCGACGAGGAGACCGCCCGGAAGGCCCTGGAGTTGATCAAGGTGGAGTACGAGGAGTTGCCGGGCGTGTTCGATCCCGAAGAGGCGATGAAGCCCGGTGCGCCGTTGATTCACGCCGATGCCCCGGACAACATTCAGGAGAAAATGAGGCAGTCCTACTTCCACGGGAACGTGCAAAAGGGCTTCCAAGAGTCAGATGTAGTGATCGAAGATCGCTTCCGGCTGCCCTTTGTAGCTCACTGCTGTTTGGGCACCTCGTTCTGCTTGGCCAGTTTCAATCCCTCTGGCGACCTCACGGTTTGGAGTTCCACCCAGATGCCCTTCCTGTACCAGCGCGACCTGAGTATGGCCCTGGGGATGCCGGCTCACAAGATCAGGGTGATCAAGACGACCATCGGAGGCGCGTTCGGCAGTAAGCTGGACATGTATCCCTTCGAGCCTATCTGCATACTGTTGGCCAAAGAGACAGGCTGTCCGGTCAGGATCGCCTTCAGCCGAGAGGAGGAGTTCGTGGCCTCCCCTACGCGGCAGCCCGTCATCTGTGACATCAAGAGCGGAGCCAGGGAGGACGGCACGCTGACGGCCCGCCAGGTGAGTATGATTCTGGACAACGGTGCCTACAGTTCGTGGGGCGCGACCACACCTCTGGTCATGATGCTCACCATCTCCTCTCTCTATCGTGTGCCCAACGTGAAGTACGACGTGGTGGTGGCCTACACCAACAACCCGTACAGCGGTGCGATGAGAGGGTACGGCAATCCGCAGGCGACCTTCGTGTTGGAATCCCACATCGACATGCTGGCTCACGAGTTGGGCCTGGACCCCATGGAAATCCGCTTGAAGAACGCCAACCAGCCGGGCGATGTGACCGGCCAGGGGGTGAAGATAACCACCTGTGGCTTGACGGACTGTATCCAAGAGGCAGCCGAGAGCGTGTCGTGGAAGCAGAAGCGCGCCAAGCCTGGCAACCGAGGGGTGGGCATGGCCTCCATGATCCACGTGGGAGGCGGAGCGCGTATCTACCCTTCCGACGGCTGTGGAAGCACCGTCAAGGTGGATGATTTCGGCAAGGTGACTCTCATTTCGGGTTCTACCGACATGGGCCAGGGCGCCGACACGGTCATGGCGCAGATAGTGGCGGAGGAGTTGGGAGTCCCTATGGAAAACGTTACCGTCATCAACACCGACACCGACATCACCCCCTGGGACGTCGGTGCCCACGCCAGCCGCACCACCTTTGTAGCAGGGAACTCAGCGCGCCTGGCCGCGGCCGACGCCAAGAGGCAGATACTCGAGGCGGCCGCCGTAAGTATGGGCGAAAGCGTCGAGGACCTGGACATGAAGGAGGGGAGGATCTACCGCAAGGGCGAGCCCGAGGAGTGGATCCCCTTCGAGAAGATGGTGCGCGGCAAGCACTTCCAGCTGGAGGGCGATGTAATCCTGGCCAGAGGGTGGTACGAACCACCCACAGAAAGGCAGGACAAGGAGTACCGCGGCAACATCTCAGCAGCCTACGGCTTCGCTGCGCAGGCCGTGGAGGTGGAAGTGGATACGGAGACGGGGGAGGTCAAGGTCCTAAAGATCGCGGCCGCCCACGATGTGGGACGAGCCATCAATCCCCTGGCGGTGGAGGGTCAGATCCACGGCGGCGTATCCATGGGGCTGGGCTATGGGCTCTACGAAGAGTTGTTGGTGCAAGATGGCCGGGTGCTCAACCCCAATTTCGCCGACTACGCCTTGCCTACTGTGTTGGATATGCCGGAGATCGATTCCATCATTATCGAGACCGATGACCCGGCCGGGCCTTTCGGAGCCAAGGGGATGGCGGAGCCGGCCTGCATACCAACCGCTCCCGCCATTGCCAACGCTATCTTCGATGCGGTCGG
>DATEXS010000202.1:0-4750 GCA_035256725.1 Anaerolineae bacterium | reverse complement strand
CGCTTTTTCGCTCTGTAAGCCGGGTGCCGGTTCCAGCCAGAGTCTTGATCGCCCCTCTGGTGAAGGCCGCCCAGATGTCCGGCAAGTGGTTTGTCACCGGGAGGGGAGACCCCGAAAGCCCCAGCCGCTCGCGCTCACCCGTTTCGAGTTCATGGCCAGTCGTACGTTGCGGGTCGAAACCGCGCAGGGCGCCGGTTCCTCTGTACTTCCTGTAGAAATCTGCTGCGATGTCTTCGTAGCTTTTCCGACTGTCTACCGGAGGTGTGATTCGCTCTCTTGGGGACACCGGAGTTGGCCGCGTTTTCAGTCGTTCCTCTTCCCGCTTTGGGATGACGATGGTCACACAGTCCTTGTGGTCCGAAATGTCTTGTTCCCGAGATCTTAGGCGTTTGGCATCGACGCTGATTGGATAATCGGAATGGTGCGCCTGCGTGCCGCGCACGAGGATCGCCCAATCCTTGAACAGGGCTCGGGGAACGTGGTTCCGAAAGATGAACAACCAGCCACCAGCCTTCAGGACCTCCACCAAGTTACCGAGTTCTTCTTGGAACAATTCATCAGGCAGAGCCTGGTTATCGCTGCGAGCATCCGTAGGAGTCACGATCCACAGTTCCTCTACCCTGGACTCACTCCGTTGTCATCTTCAGGCGGCACATCTGGCTCGCTCTCTTTCAACAAATCCCAGTTCTCGTTCAGGCTCTCAGCAAGAATCTCCTCCGTCCGATGGGAAAAGGCCCCAACGACAGCCGCCACCCGTGGCAGCCAAAACCGCCTCCACTCGCCTTGGTCCCTCCAGAGAAAATGTGAGAGATTGGCGATCTGGATCATGTTGATTCCTCCAGGTGGGCTCGACTCAATCACCGACCGCGTCGAGATCACCGGGTCCATACCTCCTAAAACGAACAATAGCCTGTGGGCATACTCCGATACGCGCTGGCGATAGGCACCGCGAAAGTCCTGCAGGAACACGTCGTTGAAAATGCGATCAAGAAACGCATAGTAGTCCTCGTTGATGCCAGCAATGAAATAGCCCCAGTCATCATTCCCAGACCGGACGAGTCTATTCAGAAGCATCGCGTTCTCGATCTCGAATCTCAGTGCGTACATTACCGATTGCCATTCCTCCGGATGTGCGAATTCTGTCAAAGCGACTTCGCGGAGCGGCCCCCCCGAGCCTATCGTTGTGCAGCTGGCTACCACAAAGGGCCAACTGAAGAACACTGACTGGGCAAGATAGCCACCCATGCTGTAGCCGATGGAATGCAGAGCGGGCGGAGGAAGGTCATTCTTGGGTGGAGGGCCATCTTGGTTGTTGGCCGTTGGCTCCCAACCAGTAAGATCGCGAAGGGCTTCAACGCTCGTCCTGATGTGGTCGGCCTTGACAAAGTCGCACGGACCGAGTGCGTTCGCGCTGTAGGCTGATTGCCAAGCGTTGTAGATTGCGTTTGCGAGCACGCCAGGATCCTGCCGGCTCTTGCTTCGCTCCTTGCCCGAAGCCAGAAGATTCATCCCCGAAACCACGCGATAATCCGGTAGAGAAACGACAGCGCTGAGAAACCATTGCGTCTCGAGCATGAAACGTAAGAACTGTCGCAGCAGATCGCCCGCGTCCGCCAAGTATCTGTCGAGGGGCTTTTCGGCGTATTCTCCAGGAAACGGGGAACGCATCAGATGAGCTGGTAGAGCGCGAATAATGCAGACGGAATCTTCGTCCAAGATCAGATTGGCCAGTTGGTAGTAGAACCCGAGGCGATCGATCTCGTTCAGACCGTGGTGGAAAAGGTATATCCTCTTTGCACGTCGTGGGTCGTCCGACCACGGCCGCCGCAGCAGGCGCATCGTCTGATAATATATGCGGGGTTCAATCGTATAGGTGTACTGCTGCTCACGATGGATTTGATAAATAGGAGCCGCTGGGAATCGGACTATGGCCTCGGTCAAGCAGTTCCCCTGATCTGGAGAGTCATGGTCGTCGCGCCTAACGAGCGACGTCTTTCCCTTTTCATCTACGCTAATCGTGCGGGTGAGGTACTTGGTCGCTCCAGTAGGCGTCGGCGTCACTCTCCAGCCCAGGTTGCTGTTCAGGCCGGTCCCCCAATCGTCGCTGTTCAGACGCAGGCCGTAGTCCCGCTCATCTGGGTGAATCATCCCGGGGTCCACCGAAGGCTGCACCTCATTAGCCATTCGCCTGCCTCCTGACGCCAGGGCTTGTAGCTTGCTACTATCACACCTCTCCCTCGTCAAGTCAAGCAGGGTACGGGTGTCCCCGAGATGTTACGCGTCTCCAAAGCGTGTTACGCTGGCAGATCGGGTGTTAGCCCTATGGTCCGGGAAGGGCCCTAGATCGCCATCACGCGGCCGCGTAGGGCGTCCGGCACGATGGTGTGGAGCATCGTCGTTGTCAACGACGATAGTACAGCCCTCAGGAGGCCGGCCAGGCCGAGGATGACCATCGATAGGGCCAGCCACGGGGCGAAGATGAACAGAGCGGAGGTCGCGGCGCAGCTCAGCGCTACCGGCACCACCAGGGCGCCCCTGATCCTCGTGGTTCCACAGGTCGCCAAGGCCAGGGCGCCGACAATAGCGCCCGCGCCGCGGATGAGAGGGATCAAGTCGCCGCCGCTCTCCGCCATCGGGGTGGTGTTGTGGGTCAGCAGGGGCAGGAACATGACAAAGATCCGGTCCAGAAACCCCGGGAAAAGGGAGACCAGCATCAGGCCGCCCACAAGCGGCGTGCTCCACATGTACTTCACGCCGTCCCAGAAATGCCTGCGGATAGAGGAATCTTTCGAGGCATCAACGCTGTCGGCCACGGGCGCCATCTGAAGCAGAAGGACGAGGGACAGGGCGAAGAGAACCGCATTGGCGTATAGGGCTCCTGCGCTGCCCACCGTGCTGAAGAGGACGGTCGCCACGATCGGTCCCAAGATAACGCCGATGTTGAAGGCCGAGTTGTTCAACGATACCGCCGACAGCAGATCGCGCCGCTCTACCAGATTGGGGAGCAGCGAGCGCCGAGCCGGCTGATCGAAGGCGAAGGCGGCGCCGAGGAGGGAGTTGAGGGCCAGCAGTCCCCACATGCCGCCGATCCCGGAAGAGAAGACCACGGCCAGGGCTAGAGTGATGAGGAGCACGGCTCCCTGCGACATCGCGAGCAGACGGAGCCGGTTCATTCGGTCAGCGGCGACGCCGGCTATGGGGGTCAGCAAGAACTTGGGTAGGAAACGAGACACGGTGTACAGGCCCAGGGACAGAGGCGAGGCCGACAGCTCTAGTATCAGCCAGGCCTGGATGGCCAGCTGCGCCCACTGAGCGACATCCGAGACAAGAGTGGAGCCCCAATAGAGACGGAACTCCCGCTGGCGCAACGCTACTGGGAGCAGGCTACGGCCCCCACCTGGGGGGGGATCCGCCCACATCTCGACGGCCCTGCCGAGAGCCAGGACCGGGCCCAGACCAGCTGTGCCCGCTCCCTCAGCGCGGAACACCCGAGCCTTCAGCGATCGAGGTAAGGAACCCTGTCGCCGGGTTCCTGCCGTCGTGGCTCACGGTGGACTCCTCCTGTGCAGTCAGACTAGTCTTGGGTCACCGCGAGCCCCAGCCTGCCTGCCGGTAGACAGGGTTGCCACACCGAAGCTGCGGGCGCCTAAACTTATGTGAACCATATCACTAGACTGCTTATTGTGCAATGCATCACACTGGATTATTTTATTCAACATCGTAATACCTGGTCTAACGCCATGGTGGGCATTGACAAGGTCAGAGCGTAGCGGGGGCCTTTGGCCTCCATCGGGCGACCTGAAGCCTGCCTGCCGGTAGGCGGGGTCGCCCCTACATCCCTCGTCCCATTCGAGGTCTCTTACCAGAGACGGCGATGTCTCACTAGTTGTTACAACCATAGGACCCCGGCCTACGAGGTTGAGGGGCTGAGCCTGGCGAACGCCATCGCACCCATTGACAAGGCCAGCTCAGGTCGTAAGATCGATGCGCTGTCAGCCTATCTGTGGGGCGCAGGGCCTGCGCCCCCACGGGCCAAGATCAACAGCAGCATCTAGGGGCCAAGCCGAGGAGGCATGCGATGGCAGATCAGCAGCTTCTAGCGAACATGTACCACGCCATCCAGTGTGGGATGGTCCGCGCTGGACGCGCGCCGCACTACACCGAACTCGCCGCTGAGCTAGGCCTCTCCTCAGAGCAGGCCCGGGAAGCGCTGCATGGCGTCTTTCGCGCCGGGGTGCCTGGCATTTGGCTCTATCCCAACACCGACTACGTCGCGTCCTTCGCGCCGTTCTCCAACCTGCCCACTCAGTATCTGCTCTCCGTTGAGGGCGAGCAGAAATGGTACTGGCAGTGAGGATTCGAATCGCTAGCGGTCAGCTGGCTCTTCCCTAACAGACAGGTTCAGATCGACTGCCCCTGCCTCGACTGCAACGAGCCGATACGGGTGCGGATGCGCGATGGCGAAGTTCTCGAGGCCTCGCCGGCCACCATCGTCGGTCACGTCGCCGTGCCGTTCTCGCGTTGGCGCGATGACTTCGGCAGGGCCTGAAGCACCATGAACCTCTTCCGGTCGGAAGAGCACGTCCGCAACTGGTCGCAGTACGACCCGGAGAATGCCGAAGGCACCATGCCCCTGGCCGATTACGTGACCCTCTTCAGCACAGGGTTGTTCCGAGAGCGGCTCGCGCCCGACTATCTGCTTCGGCTATCGCAGTTCCTGCCGGAGTGGATGGCTACCCTGGCCGGCCTG
>DATEXS010000201.1:0-9525 GCA_035256725.1 Anaerolineae bacterium | reverse complement strand
GGGAAGGGGTTGTCCTCCTTGATGACTCGGAGAGCTTCTTCGTATCGCCCCTCCCTGATCAAGGCAATGTAGCCTTGAGCTCTCTGCCCGGTAGGACAGGCGTCCCGGCAGGGAGCCATGCCCAGCTTATCGATGGCAAAGGCGTGGGGAATAGCTTGGGGGTAGAGGCGGTGAGCAGCCCGTCGAGTGGTAAGGCCTTCCTCGTATTCGTTGGGCAGCAGTATGGGGCAGGCTTCCGCGCAGTCTCCGCAACCCGTGCATTTGTCCAGGTCTATGTAGCGCGGCTTGATCCTGACGGTGGCCGTGAAGTTGCCGGCTTGACCCTCAAGACCCACGACCTCAGCATTGGTCAGGATGTCGATGTTTATGTGGCGACCGACGTCCACCATCTTGGGTGACATGATACACATCGCACAGTCGTTGGTGGGGAAGATCTTATCCAGCTGTGCCATGTGGCCCCCGATGGCGCTCTGGCGCTCCAACAGGTAGACTTTGAGACCTGTGTCAGCCAGGTCTAGTGCGGCCTGCATGCCACCAATGCCGCCACCGACGACCAGCACCGCGCCAACCGGATGGCTATTCGGCTTTTGCTCAGTCATCGCACCTCGGCTGCTCGCGATACGATAGGGCTGTGAGAGTGGAGCTATTCGCCTAGATCTGAAGGTACCCGTCCGCGTAGATGGTCTTGTCCTGAAGTATCTGCACCGTCTTGTAGATGGACGCCTGCTGGGGATCTTTCATGTCCACTAGGTCCGGATCAAGATCCTCCATGGCAGCGACGGCGTCGTAGAGATTGACCAGGAGTTGCCCTAGATGGGTGCTGTCATCGCGCTCTTCGACGATGCGTACCCAGTCTTTCAGTCTCTCATCGCGCGCGTCCACGATGGCCGCGTCCAGCCCCGCTGCCAAGAGCATCACGGCGTAGGTTGCGTTGATGAGGCTGCGGTTCTCTTTGGGCACCCCGTTCGAGACATTGGAGAGGCCCACCACGGTGAGCGGAGGTGGGTCCGAGATCTGCTTGAGGAAGCGGATGGTCTCGATGGCCTCGGGACAGTAGGCCTGCATCCCGCTGACGGTAAGGATCAGTGGGTCCATGAGAATCTGGTCCATCGGCATGCCGACTTCCATGATGCGCGGCATCAACTGTTCCAGGGCGATGGTGACTCTGGCGTCGGCCTCCACAGGTATACTCTTGCCCATGGTGAGGGCGATGAGCTTGGCTTCATACTTCGCGGCCAAGGGCGGCACATCTTGGAGGCGGGTGGGTTCCGCGGAGGTGGAGTTGACAATGGCTTGCTGCCTTACCCTCTTGAGGCCTGCCTCCATTGCCGCCAGGTTTGTAGTATCCAGGCACAGGGGTACGTCGACCACCTCCTGTATGGTATCTACCATCCACTCCATGACCTCGGGTCCGCCCTTTTTCTGGGGCCCGATGTTCACCTCCAGCGCGTCGGCGCCCGCTTCTACCTGTTGACTAGCTAGCTGTTGAATAGGTTCTTTGTCCCTCTCCTCTATGGCCTTTCTGACCCTGGTGGAGATGATCTGAATCTCTTCCCCGATCTTGAACATGCAGCTCCTCCTTGTACTTACCCAGGGCGGCAAACCACCACCAGCGAAATACGTGCGATTTCACCGTATACGGCCTGGACCCGGCGTAGCTATCATGACGCGTCATCGCCCATCCCAACCAAGGATGAGGCGAGACCCCAGTTCTATGTCGTTAGCCCATAGCTCGCTGCTCAAGCCAGAGCAGTCACAGAGATCACAGCCTGCCGAGTGAGGGACGAGAGGATCCCCATCACCCTGGCTAGGCTTTCCATAGCTTCATGAAGTTCGGGATGTCCACGGCCTCGCGCGGACCTACCATGATCTCCCAGCCGTCAAGCTCATCTTCCAACTCTCCGGAGAGAACGGAGACGGCGCCGGGGATCACCAATTTCCTGTGACCTATCTTGTCGGCGATGCCGGAAGTCTTGACTGTGGTAGCTATCTTGTCGGCGTCGAACTTGCCCGCTGCCCAACCGGTGAGTACCGACAGGCCTTCCGAGTCAGCGATGAGCAGCCAGGCCGGAATCCCGCTAGACTCAACCTCGTTGGCCACCGAGAAGTAGGTGATGGAGAAGTTCGTGGTAATGAGAAGCTGGTGATCTTTCCCGGGCGCGTTGATCTCGTAGATACCTGGGGTCACCTGCACGGGTTGCCGCGGATCCGTATAGATGTTCTGTCGCAAGGCGAGCAAAGGATAGGCCACCGCAGGGTCAAAGTGATCCATCACGACCAGGCCTGCGTACTTGACGATCTGCTGGGCGGCCAACATCGATTCCTCCGCCGCTCCCTCGGAGCCTTCGCCTGCAAACGTGATCACCGGATATCCCAGCAATCGATCAGGCTTGGCTTGCAGCGCCAGCCGCCGGATCTGAGTGAGGACTTCGAGCGAGTCGTCAAACGCGCGAGCCTGTGGGTCGATTACTATGTCTTCGACGCCAGCACCCCTGACATGTCCGACCACCTCGACGAGGGGCTCCAGACCGTCCGCAGTGACCGCGAGCGGCGCCTTGTGCTCTTTGGCAAGAGCGGCCATGGCCTCCCAGTTGTCGCTGTTGGCTGCGTAGACGAGTGGGGTGGTGCCTGCGACCTCGGCCAGCCCGGCCTTCATTACCTCCGCATCGTCAGTCATCAGCATCAAGGGGCGTTTGGTCTTGCCTCGGACTGCCCCAACATACTTGGCGAAAGTTGCCGGGTCTTTGGAGACGCTCTGCACGGCAATCCCATCCAGGCTCAACGTCTGTCCCACGTAGTCCACCGAATAGCTGTCGATCTCGCTGACCAGTCGTTCGACTTCCTCCAGCGGTTGATCGTCCCTCACCCGCACCAGCAGCCCAGGCTTGTGAAAAAAAGACTTGTCGTGTCGATAAAGCTCAGTCTCGTTTCCCACCTGGATCCTCTGTTCAGCGTCTCCGAAGGAGATCAGGCGTATGGGCGGGGCGGCCGCGGACTCCAGCGCGGCCTTAGCTTCATCGCTGACGTGGGGGCAAGCGGCCAGTTCGGCTTGCTTGGCGGCCAGTTTCATAGCGAAGGCCAGGCATGTCGGGAAGCCGCAGTCCTTGCAGTTCGTCTTAGGCAACAGCTTGTAGATCTCTAACCCCGTCAGGGCCATTGCTCACTCCCCCTTCTTCCAGAGGTTGCTGATCATGCTCTTGACACGGTGCACAGACTCCGGGTGCCGCAGGACGACGATGTCTGCCCCAGAATGGATGAGCGTGCTCGCTGTCAAGGTCTCCCAGCTGATCGCGCGCTCTTCCCAATCCCCCCACGAAGAGGGCACATCTTCCCCAACCTTGGCCTCCTTCATGCGCCAGGCCTCTTCCCCTGGCGTGACCAGCATGGGCTGCTGGGTCATCTTGTCGCCCTGAAGTGCGGCCAGCCTGAGGCGCTCCATGGCTGAATACCCGTACTCTACGCCGTATCCTAGCGCTGCGGTGGTGGGATCCATCAGGACGCGGTTCAGGGCAAGCCCCACATCACTGATCAGGATATTGAGTTGCTTGGCCAGGTTTACGTCCATGGCAGTGCGAGCATCCACCAGATGCCCGTGCGCCATGGCGGCAGCAACGATGGTTTTGTAGTTCTTGTCGTCGCACACGCCCAACACGATGCGCTCTCCCGCGGCCTCCTCGGCCACCGCCACGAGGATCTCGATGTCCTTGTCCGTCTGCCCAGGCCCAAAGACAATGAGGGGCAGCCCCGTGGCGTCCAGAACCTTCCGCACCGAAGCCCTGGCCTTATCGGCTGTTGTTTCTTTACCCTCGGAATCCATCAGGCTGATACGTAGTAGCAGCAGATCAACATCAAGCTTCTCGACCGCTTTCGCCCACTCGGCAGGGTCGTCCATGACCGCTCCCCAGGTTTCTATGAGTATGGGGGACCAGTCGTTGGGCTTGCGGTCTACAATCTCGACGGCGATGCGGGGTGGGTTTGGCACTGGGGCCTCGAAGTCGAGAAACGGCAGCGTGTTTTCACCCCCCGCGGTTACAGTCCTGCTGCGGGTGCCGCCTTCCGCCTCGGTGGCGCCGAGAACGACCTCCCTTACCTGGCCTGTCCACTTCTTCTTTGAAAGCTCCAAGGCAACAGCCATTACTGCTACTCCTTCCCGCTGAGTTCTATCTTTGTGCCGTTGGTCAGTTCTGGCCCTGCAGCAACTTGGGGGATGGTCGCCCGTGGCTCCGGGCAGACCATCCCCAGTCAATCACATAATGGGCTCCATCTTGAGAGCAGGGTGATCGTGCTCCTCCAGCCAGGGAAGCAAGTCGCCGACCTCGGTGACCATCTTCTCATCGGCAATGCGGTCGATGAGGTCTGGAATGCCCTCCCTGTCTGCCACAACCTTGAAGTCCTCTGCCATGCTCTCCTTGAGGAATGAGGACATCCAGACTACTCTCTTGAATCCTCCCTCGGCAGAGATGAACTTGGGGCTGGTGAGGTAGAACTTCCCGACGCCCATGGCTCCCGGCGTCTGGAGACCGCCCCCGAACATACCGGCCATGGTGGAGAAGGTCATCCCGGAAGGGGTCATGCTGGGATCTTCCCTGGAGACGATCATCACCCCGTTGGCCTCGGGGATGACCAGCACCATACATTCGAAGCACCCACAGGCGGTCATGGGGTCAGTCATGATGGAATACATGGTTACCTGCTCGACGGTCTGGTTAGAATGGTTGTACACGAACTCCTGGGGTCCACTCCACCGACCCAACTGAGGATCCAATTCTTCGCCTTTCTGTATGGGCTGATTGGGCCCGGTGGGGTTGATCTGAAAGGCCGCCTTGCAGTCCAGCCAGTTGTAGGCCCCGCAGAGGCCGAGGCGCTGCGGTGAGATAACGCAAACGTGGGTTGGGGCAAAGGACTGGCATAGCGTGCAGGAGTAGAACTCTTCGACGGCGCCATCCGTCAATCCCGCCACCCGGATATTGCGCTCGCTGTAGGCCTCCCTGGCCAGCTCCAGCCACTTGCTCATCTCCGTGGGGTCGGTGATCAGCTTGATCTGGGCCTTGTCCACTATGCTGTTCCAGGGGTCGCCCTTGAAGCGGGCATAGAGAATATCGCCAAAGTGCTTCAAGCGGAACCCCTTGTCGGCGGCCGATTTGCTGATCCGTATCCAGGCAATATCACGCTGGCCAATGTGCTGCACCCCGGAGGCGGCGTTGAGGAAGTAGTGGATCTGTCGCTCCAGGACGGGTTCAAAGTCCTTCTGCATCTTGCGCCCACCCACTTCGATGATGATACCCAGATCCGCGGAGCCCTCTTCTTCCATCTCATCAAAGTCCGGGCCCACCAGTTCGACCTTGCCGTCCTCGATCTGATCTGGGTCCACCATGCGCAGGTACTCAAAGGCCCTGGCTTTCTTCCCGCCAAACTCGATGCGCATGTCGTCCTTGCGGACGCGTTCTCCCTCAAAGGCGGAGCCGTAGGGGACAGGGATGGGGATCTCGGCGATCTTGACCTTGACACCGCGGATCTCGATGCACTTCTGGATGAGCTTCTCGGCACGTTCCAGATCATCCTTGCCGTCGATGTCGTCGAAGGGCATGGAGACCACGTGCTCGTATTGCGTGACACCGGTAGGCAATACCTCGGGGATGACGGTGTCGGCGATGGCTGGAAATCCGTAGCTGATAGCCCCGGCTGCCGTGGCGTACTTGAGGTCGTCGATCTCCCCCAGGGCCAGGGCGAAGGCGAAGACCCGGAACTTGTTGTAGATCAAATTCTCCCTGGCCTGGCCTGGTTTTAGACCACCGAAGGTGAGCCCTGAGCGTGTGGCGAAGCCCAAGGGATAGATGGTGCTGAGGGTGTCGGTGCCGAAGGGGATGATGTAGGTGTCATACCCCATCTCCACCCCTTCCTCCAGGAGCTGGTGGATAATGCTGCGCCCGTTTACGTTGCCGCTGAGGAAAACCAGGATGTTGCGGCGCTGAAGCTCGCGCACCAATTGCACCGCCACTTCGTTGGACTTGGCACATCCGATCAGCGCGCAAAACCCAGGCATGCGCCCGTCCACGAGCTGGATACCCCAGGCGCGCAACTGGACGTCATCAATGGGCCCGTTGCAGTAGCCCTCTCCGCCTGCGGTGACCAGTCCTGGATGCCCGTCCAGCTTCTCGGGCTGTTCGCCCAGGGCATACTTGATGCCCATGATGGCCTCCTCAGCGAATAGGGTGGCCACACCGCAGTCCAGCGCCTCGCCCAAGTAGGGAACCCAGAGTCGGTCTCTGGGAACTGGGTGAAGAAGCTGCTTGGCATGCTCGAGCACTCGAGGCAAGTCCCCCAGTTTGGAGACCTGCATGCCCGTGAAGCCGTAGATGACCGGCAGATAGTATGCTGTGTTGGGGAACTGCACGGGGGCCTCAGGCCCCTTCTCCGTCAGAACCTTCTGGAGCAGTTGATCCGCTTCGGCGACTATGCTGTTGGCGCCGCGAATGGCAGCACTCGCTATGTACCTCGACATTGGTGCTTTTCCTCCCTATGTCTCATCCGACGTCACGCCGGCCATGCTGTAAGGGCTGACCTTCGCGCCTTCTCGTTGGGCTTTCAACCAGGCATTCCAGCGACGATCGCCGCTCTCTCCGAAACGGGTCGGATCGTACTGAGGAAGTCCAAGGGCGGCTCGCTTCTTGTCGATGTGGTCCAGCGACTTCTGAAGGATCTTTGCAGGATCTGGCTCGAACTCCAGCTTGCCGCCGACCTTGCTCTCCCAGCCGCGGCCAATGATGTCTGTCACTGTCTCGCTACCCTCCACAGGGGATTTGACACCAAAGAGGACGTACGCGCCCGAGGCCACGAAGTAGGTTCCGATGGAAAGGGCCTTCTCGCTCATCCATTCTGGGGCAATGCCGACGCCGGGGATATCCGAGATGTCTTCTCCCAGTCCGCCCTCAGTGGCCATCTCGGCCAGCACGGTGAGGATACGGCTGTTGTCTACGCAGGAGCCCATGTGCAGGACGGGCGGGATGCCCACAGTCTCGCAAATCTCACGCAGACCTGGTCCAGCGTATCGCATCGCTTCGCCTTGAAGAAGCCCATATTTGGCGCTGCATAGTGCCCCGCAGCCGGTCTGGACGACTAGGACATCGTTCTCCAGAAAGCCCTTGACGAGGTCGAAATGGGCCTCATCCTGAACAACCCGAGGGTTGTTGCACCCGACTACCCCGGCCACCCCTCGCAACCGGCCGGCCATGATGGCGTCGTTGAGGGGTCGCAACGACCCGCGATAGTAGCCACCCAGCATGTAGCGGATATACTCGTGGGAGAAGCCGGGCACGAGGTTCTCTTTGTCGGCGGGGATGAAGACTGGGCCGCGATTGGGGTAGTTGTCAACCGCAGCCTTCACGATCTCCCTGGCGATCTGTGGGGCCCGATGTTCGTCGAACTCCATGTGCGTGGCGCCGGTAATTTTCGCCTTGGGAGACGTGGTGATGACTAGGGTATGGAAGTCTTCCGCCACCCCCACCAATCCCTGGAAGATGCACTGGATGTCCACCACCATAGCCTCGACCGCGCCGGTGAGTACGGCAAGTTCCTGGTGGAGGAAGTTGCCAGCAGAGGGGACGCCCTGCCGCATCAGGGTCTCATTGGAGGTACAGCAGATGCCGGCCAGGTTGATGCCCTTGGCACCTTTGCTCTTGGCGTACTCGATCATCTCCGGGTCTCGAGCCGCAGCCACGATCATCTCCGAGAGCGTCGGCTCGTGGCCATGGATAATAATGTTGACTTCGTCGTCTTTCAACACGCCCAGGTTCACCTGGGTGACCAGGGGGTTGGGCGTGCCGAAGAGGATGTCGGAAATGTCGGTGGCCAGCATGGAGCCGCCCCAACCGTCGCCGAGGGCCGCGCGCATGCTCTGATCGAGAATGTGCTCGGCATCTTGGTCGTTCCCCATGTGGGTGCGGTGCAGAATCTCGACTATCTCCCTGTCCACACCTCGGGGGGCTATCTTGAGTTCACGCCAGATCTCCTGTCGTTTCTTAGGCGCCCTGGATAGGTAGAGGATCTCCCCTGACTGTTTGCCGAACTCCGCCAGGGCCTTCTCGGCCACATCGACGGCGATTTCCTCCTTGGAGCGTCCCTCCGTCGCAATCCCGAGATCGCGAGCGACTTCTCGGAGCTTGAACTCATCGCGGATTCTATACCCCGGCGCCTCGCCAGTCGCTGCCCCGTGCAGTACGAAACAAAGGTCGCGACCATGGTCAGAGTGCGCTGCCGCACCCGCGGCTATCGCCCTGGCCAGGTTCCGCGCGGCGATAGTCTCAACGGTCGCTCCACAGATGCCAACCTGCCCCTCCTTGGTCAGGCGACAGGGTCCCATCGCGCAGTTCTTGCAGCAGAGGCCCTGCGAGCCGATGGGACAGGGTTTCATCTCGTCAACACGTTGAAATGCCGTCGTGACGCCCAGTTCCGCCGCTCTGCTCAGCATCGCTTCGGCTGCGGGGTCTATCGTCTTGCGGTTTTTTGCCATGAGGCTCTCCTCTCAGTAATGGTGTTTCTTAGGACGCAGGTTCGCCTACGCCGGGGCGAACGGTTGCGCAGCGCGGTGCTGCTAGTACCTGCGGAAATCACCGGACATCTCCAGGTCGACTGTGTCCGTCTTTATGCAGCGCGGGGCGCATTCGTACCAGCCCGGGTCGCCAAAACAGGATGGCTCCCCCTGTGGGCTTTTTTCCTGGCCGACGGGATAGCCAGCCTTGCCGAGGGCCTCGGCAAGCGCCTCCTTGGTCACCTCTTTGCTGTGCTTGACGGTGACTTCCTTAAACGCAGCGCTGGTCTGAATCTCCTGAACGCCAGCGACCTCCTCTAGCGCTCTGCGCACTGCCGTCACGTGGTGATCGGCATACATCGACGGAACCGGAAGCGTGGAAACAGCCACTGTGACTCACCCCCTTCTAAAGTAGACTATTCTACTCGCCTTTATAGTAATAATAGCACAAACAACTCACGGATGCAACAGCCAGTGGACTGCTAATACCCGGTGCAGGGGGCGAACCGCCGCATCGCGGTCCGCCCCATCTCTTGGTCAAGTATGTGTTTTCGGCCGTCGGTGGCCCTGCTCTATCAGGAGCGGGATGCTTCTTCTAGAACAGACCCAGGGTCTTGCCCGTCTCGTCGATGTCCACGTCCATGAAGACAGGACGCGAGGGCAGGCCAGGCATGGTGCGCATCTCACCACAAAGCGCATACAGGAACCCTGCACCAACCGAGGCCCTGATGTCCCGGATAGGCAGACTGTAGTTCTTGGGAACTCCTTTCCAGTTTGGATCGTGGGAGAGCGAAAGATGCGTCTTGGCCATATTGACTGGCAACTTGTCATAGCCCAGCTTGGTGTACAGATTGACCTTTGACTCTGCTTCAGGAGAGTACTCTACTCCGTCAGCCCCGTACACCTTGGTGGCCAGGGTCATCGCCTTGTCCTTAATGGGTATGTCCAGTGGGTACAGGAACCTGAAATCGCTGGGCTGCTCGCAGGCCTTCACCACA
>DATEXS010000200.1:0-18361 GCA_035256725.1 Anaerolineae bacterium | reverse complement strand
TCAAGCCCCTGCGAATTAAGATTGGCCAAGGGATTGCCGGTCGCGTGGCCCAGACAGGGCTTCCGCTGCTCATTCGGGAGCTAGATCGGGAATCGGCGCGCGACAGCGCCATCGACATATCCACGGACTTCCTGGCGGAGTCCGTACTCTGCGTGCCCATGATAGCCAGAGGTAAGACCATCGGGGTGATCGAGGTCATCAACAAGCTAGATGAAACCTTCACCCAAGATGACCAGAGCCTGCTGAGCTCGATAGCCAGCTACGCCGCTGCGGCTATCGAGAACGCCCGGCTGTTTCGCAGGTACGAGCCGTCCTCGGCGTCTTGACGCCGCATCGGGCCCTCCGCGGCTTAGCCGGGGACTTCAGCTCTCTTGAGGCCAAGACCGTCGCTGAGCGGCGGCGAGTGTCCCAGGTGGAGATCCTCGTCTTCCGCATTCTCAAGAGCCGGCGCGACCAATCGCCTGCTCTTGGACCGGGCAACTATGCGGTGGCACCGCTGCTCCGTGGCGCGGCCAGAGCGGCCGGCTGGCTAGCGATCGAAATAGATGCTCTTTCCAGTCGCGGACAAGGGTATGCCGACCACCACATCCGCGTCGATGAGCCCCATCTCTCTGGCCACCGGGCCGATGCGGTACATGATGCGGTTGTCCGCGTTGAGCAACCCTGCGGTCTTCACCGCGGAGCCAATGGCTATGCCCAGGTCCAGCATGCGCAGGCAGCACTGCGGGCCCGAGTACTCCCCGTCGTAGGTATTCGGGGTAATACACTTCTCCTCTCCGCAGGCGCCGCAGTTGAGCCCAAGGGCCTTGGCGTCCTTGAGGCCCAGCAGCAGCACGGCCTCGGAGTTGAGCACATTGTTCCCATCGCGGTCAAAGAGGTCTTTGCCGGTCCTTTCCCCGAACTCGATCATCTTCCCGCCGAGGGTACGGAGGATATCGCCCTCCAAGATCTCGGTGACGACGAAGTCATCGCCGCGGCCCTTGGGAGCGGTACGGGCGGAGAGAGCCATCAGCTCAGCCACCATGTGCAATTGACCCACCACGAAGCCTCCCTTCTGATCGTACTTTCTAGCGTTTAGCCCCTGACACTCGGTCTGCCACTATTCGTATGGCTGCATCAGCTATTGCTGGCGGCAGGCATGGGGAACCCCCGGCAAACCACCAGGGGCGGGACTCGCCTAGCTGTCGCGCCGACCGGATGGCCACGAGGTGGTCTGAGGCAGGGACCCGGGACTGCCAGGGACTTGCATCGCCGCCCGCGTCGGTCGTGGAGAGCCTATGCCTAACGAGGCTCTCACGTGGGCTGGCCGGCGAGACACGCTTGATGGACAGCGACCTCGAGACGCCCCCGTTAGGATGGTTGGGAGCGGGCAGAGTATCCTGGCTGAGAGGCATCGTTATGCCCACGTATCGCCCCCCTTATGGACCTGGTAATTGGAGCCGTGACACCACGGGCAAGTGATCCGAGGCCAGAGACGGCAGCACCTCCGACGAGACCACCTCGATGTCGGGCGAAACGAAGACGTAGTCTATTGTCTCCACCGGGGAGTCGGCAGGCGACGTGTAGGCGCTCCCAGCGCCAGCCAACTCAAAGGCGTTTTCGAATTGCTGTAGCACCCGACCTATCTCGTGGGAATCCGGATTGGCGTTGAAGTCGCCCACGAGCACCTTGGGCGCTGGGGCATCAGCGGTGTAGACCAGGAGTTCATCCAACTGGCGCTCCCGCTCTTGAGTGTTGAGCCCTAGGTGTACGGAGAAGAAAGTGAGCATCTGGTCGCCCAGATCAATCGTCGTCTCCAGGCAAGATCGCTGCTGCTCGGCGCTGGGGAGGAGGTAGCTCTTCTGCTGGATGATGGGATACCTACTCAGCACCGCCACGCCGTACGTGCTGCCCCACGAGGGTCCGTACGCACTGTACATGTTCAGTCTGCGGGATAGCCACAGTACCTGGTCTACCGATAGGCTGGGAACACGGCCGGCGTCCGCTTCCTGGAGGCCGACGATGTCGGGATCCGCTCGCAGGATGGTAGATGCGATTTCCTCCATGTCCAGCTTGTTGTCCATGCCGAAGCTCTGATGCAGATTATAGGTGATTAGCGTGAGGGGGCTTGGCTCGGTGGGCTCAGGGTTGACTATGGGCTGGAGGGCCAAGCCGGCCAGGGCCAGGACGACTGGAAGCGCAGCGACAGAACGGTGCAGCCAGGACACCTCGGGAGGCGGCGAATCGGCCAAGTGCAGTATCGACCCAGCGACGGAGCTGGTTGTGGCGAGGAACAGACCAGCTATCAAGAAGGCCACGGGTTCGGTACCCCGAAACAAGTCAAAGGTGTAGGCGTAGGCGAAGCTGAGCGTCAACAGGAAGGTGAGGAGAAAGGCCGTCACCAGGCTGAGACAAAGGCCAACGCCCATCACAGTTGACGTCTTCCACGGGAAAAGGTGAGAAGAGGCGAACTGGAACAGCAGCCGCAGGTCCAGGATCATGCAGACCTGGCCAACTAGAATGAGGATCCCAGAGATCCAGCCATCGTGCCACAGAAAAACTGCCACCGCCGCGAGAATCACCAGGTTCTGGATCACCACAGCGGGTCGGCTGTGAAGGACCTTGAAGCGAGGAAGGAGCAACCCGATAACCGTCGCCCCAGGTATCAAGATGGCCATCAACTCATAGTTCACATCGACCCAGCGCGAGACCGTGCTGGCGTGCATGAAGAGGTTGTATTCCAGGAAGAGCAGCGGGCCAAAACCGCACAGCACCAGAACTCCAGCCCTGGACGGCACCGGCTTGAGGTCGGTCTGGCCGGGGGCGGCCTTGATGCTGCGGTGCGAGATGTATACTGAGAGAAGGGCGATCACGGACAGAGAAAGCTGGATGGGCAGCCAGTCAGTGCGTAGGCTCAAGTCCACTGACGTGCCGATGGCGCGGATAGCCATGTCATAAGCCAGGGCGAGAGCGAAGCCGGACACGAGATAGTCGCGCCGATTCCTTGGGGCGTTTGAGGGGTGGTTTTGCTCGAAGTAGGCCGGCACGAAGAGCCCGTACAAAGCAATGGTGGCACAACTGGCGATGGCTTCTATTCCGAAAGGCAGCCCAGCGGTCAGAAAGGGCCGGGCCAGCGATATCCCTATGGCAGATGCCAGGGCAATGCCCCTCGTGCTGGTGAGTCTGCGTAGCAAAGGCAGAGTGAGTGGAGCGAGCAGACTGAGCAGCATGAGCATGGCGACCAGTAGCCCGGACAGGTCCACGGGCTCGGAGAAGAGCGCTGCCCAAACGACGAGGTACACCTGTGCGAAGTAGAGGCGCAGTGCTTCCAGGAAGAAAAGGCTGATCAGAAGAGGGCACAACACGGAGGCCAAAGTCGGCATGAGCCTGTTGGTCGTAGGAGTCCGGTCTGATAGAGGATTCACCATCTTCGCCGCCTATGCCAGGGCGGTTCCCAGCTCTGCACCCTGCCCTTTGGGGGATTATAGCACCGACAAACTCTGCTCACCATCCTGCCTCGTTCTATGCAGGACTGAGAAATGGGCGTACAATCGCCTTGGGGCAGCGGTATCGGCGCCTGCTGCGCCTGCGTGGGTACACGGATCCAAGTGAGGTGGAAAGTGCTGACAGACGAAGCAGACGCGACTCCCTCCAGACGACTCAAAGAGAGCATATTGGGCTGGGGGGCTTCTCTCGTGGGTTTTGCGGATCTTGGGGGCGTGGTTCCTGCCATCGCCCTGAGGTGGCCCAGGGCAGTCTCCATCGCTGTGGCTCTAGGCCCTCACACCATCGATGAAGTGCGAGACGGGCCCACCGCTGACTACTATGCGGAGTACAACCGGGTCAATCGGGCGCTCAACGAGATCGCAGGACGGACCGCGGAGGCTATCTATAGCCTGGGCTATCATGCTGAGCCATTCCCGGCAACGATCCCGGAAGGTCGCGAGGCCGATGAATGGGTGAAGACTCTGAGTGTCTCGTTTCAGCACAAGACGGCAGCCACCCGCGGCGGCCTGGGCTGGATCGGCAAGAACGCTCTCCTGGTTACGCCAACTCTGGGCCCACGGGTGAGGCTAGCTACCGTGCTTACGGACATGCCACTTATGGTGGGAGAACCAGTCACCGTGAGCCGGTGTGGCAAGTGCAGGGCCTGCGCTCGCGCGTGTCCGGCGGGGGCCATCAGAGGCCAGGAATGGGAAGCAGGGCTGGCCCGGGAATTCCTGGTGGCCGCTCGTCTATGTTACGATACCGCCAGGCGTCTGCTCTTGGAGCGGGTGGGGACCGAGAACGCGGTCTGCGGCGTTTGCGTGGCGGTGTGTCCGGTGGGACGTCCGTAAGGCGACAATCAGGCCGTAGAGCGCGAGTGTGCTGTGTGCGGGGCAGCACCCCGCCTGTGCGTAAGGGTCCGCCGAGTTGGGTTGGGCCAGGTCCTAAGGTCCAAGCTGGATTCAGGCGATCTGTCGCGCCGGACAGGACGCATACCGGAAATCTTCGCACACCCAGGAATCGTGTCGGCCCGATGGGTACCGCTACTCCTATTCTTCCCCATGGCGACGCCGGGCGAAGAGGTAGGGTCCGGACAGGGTCACGGAGGCCGGTGCCCTTGCCTGCCCTCTGCACCTGTGCCATAATCCCCGCGATCATCCAGCGATAGGCGCTAAGAGGAGTAGGGATGAAGGTGACGTCGCTCAGCGGTCGATGGGAGCTTCTGCCCGTCGGCGAATTCCAGGAGCAATACCCCGAAGAGGGATGGCTGGAAATGGAGGTCCCGAGCCATTGGCAGCAGCACCCAGATCTTGAGTCCTATGCCGGGAGAGTTGTGTACAGGAAGACCTTCGAGTTCCGACGGGCTGAGGGCAAGAGATACTGGCTGCGACTCCATGGCGTCTTCTACCGTTCTGCGGTGCGTCTGAATGGGGTGCTGCTCGGGCGCAACGAAGGCTACTTCTTCCCGCAGCAATACGAGGTCACAGGTGTTCTCAGAGGCAAGAACACCCTCCAGGTGGAGGTAGAGTGCCCTGACGAGGAGGACAAATCGCAAAAGACGCTGATTACCGGCGTGTTTTCCCACTGGGATGCGCTGGACCCCCAAACCAATCCAGGGGGAATCTGGCTTCCCGCGGAGATCGTCCGCTCTGGTGAGGTGTGCATAGAGCAGTGCCAGTTGCGCTTGGACGAGTTAAGCGAGAGTGTGGCCAGACTGCGTGCTGAACTGCAAGTGGACGCCCTGGCTCTGACCGCAGCCGAGGTGCGTGTAGCCTTTGCGCCGCACAACTTCGAGGGAAAGACGCAGATCTTCCGAAACGAGGTTCAACTCCGCCCCGGCAGCAATCAACTGTCCATACCTATCGAACTGGAAGAGCCACGATTCTGGTGGTGCCACGATCAGGGCTTTCCTCACCTATATCTGGTCACGGCGGAGGTCCGATCCGCTGGCGGCAAGACCCCGTCCGACGAGCTGGAACTGAAGTACGGCCTGCGGACCTTTGAGATGCGGGAGTGGACCGCCTATCTCAACGGCCGTCGCATGTTCGTCAAGGGCAACAACTATGGACCTGGCGATACACGACTGGCAACCATGACTCCTGAGCGATTCCGGCGCGACCTTGAGCTGGCCAAGGACGCCCACATGAACATGTTGCGGCTGCACGCTCATATCGAGCATCCAGAGTTCTACGAGCTAGCTGACCAACTGGGGATGCTCGTCTGGCAGGATTTCCCGCTACAGTGGGCTTATGCCAAGGTCGCAGTGGAGGAGGCGCTGCGACAGTCGGAACTGATGGTTCGCCATCTATGCAATCATCCCTCAATTGTGGTCTGGTGCATGCACAATGAACCTGGCCTTCAGCCAGAGTCAGCGGGACGCCGTTGGTGGTGGATCGCCAGGATTCTCTTCTCCCTGATCTTCCATAACTGGAACAGGGATGTGATGGATAAGCGGTTGAAAGAAAGGGTCGAGGAACTGGATGGCAGCCGTTTCGTGGTCCGGTCCGCGGGCGAATGGGGCGTGCCCGTGCTCAGGAAGGGGACGGACAGCCACCTGTACTATGGCTGGTACAGGAACCAGAATCCAGCGACGAAGCTCAAGGGCTTGCGCAAACGTCTGAAATTCGTGACCGAGTTCGGTGCGCAGAGTTTCCCGAACTACGAGAGCAGCGTACGATTCATGTCCTCCGAGATTTCCCAGGTGGACTGGAGGCACCTGGAGGAGCGTCACAGCCTACAGCGCGAGACCATGGATAGGTGGGTGGGCCTGGCTTCTCACGCCCGGCTCGGGGATCTCATCCAGGCCAGCCAGGAGTACCAGATCTCCGTCAACAGTGCCTACATCGACCATCTGCGGTGCGCCAAGTACAGGCCGACGGGTGGGGTGCTGGCCTTCTCCTTCCACGACCCGAACCCCGCCATCCAATGGTCGGTTGTTGACTACTGGCGCGTGCCCAAGCGGTCGTACCATCACATGCAGCGGGCTTTCCATCCGCAGTACGTGTTCACCCTGCTGGACCGAGACGAATACTCCGTGGGTGAGGAGATCGCCGTACCTGTGTACATCGTCAATGACAGCCCACAGGGTTACGACGAGGTGCTGGTCTCGGCCGAGATCATGGATGGGAACGGGCGGCGGACGACCTCGGCCAGTTTCTCGTCCACGCTGTCCGCCGACTGCGAGGCTGAACTGGTGAAGCTGTTACATTTCCGCTTCGCGGAGGCGGGCGAGAGGCGACTGCGACTGAGGTTGGAGTACGACCACGAGGTGTTCGAGAACGAGTACCCGCTACTAATCGGGCCCGCATAGGGCGATCTTAGCGGATTGACGTCTCTCCTGACGTTGCGCCGACGGACCTTACGGCGACCCGGCCAGAGCCCTCAGTTGGTCGAGGATCATTTCGTTGCTGGGCCGGTCAGAAGTGGAAACGCCGACGTACTCCCACCTGATCACCCCCTCCACATCGATCAGGAAGACCGACGGCGTGGCCAGGGAGTCCCCCAGCAGATTGTAGACCCCATAGAGGTTCACGACCTTGTGCTCAACGTCTGACAGCATAGGGTATTGCAGCCCGAGCAGTTGTGAAACGTTCGCTCCTATGGCGGCTTCCTCCACGCTGACGGCTACTATCTCTGCGTTGAGCGCGGTGAATCGCTCATAGTCTTCCTGCAACTGACCCAGTTGCGTGCGGCAAGGTCCTCAACCGCCGGTTCTGTAGAAAAGGAGGACTACGTCCCTAGTCCCGTGATAGTCCGAGAGCGACACCGTCTCGCCCGACACGGAGGGAAGGCTGAACTCGGGTGCTAGGTCGCCAACGGCCGGTATGGCCGCCTGTGGTGGGTTGGCGGGCGGTGTGGCAGGTTCGGACGTGGGCGGAACTGGGGGGGTGGGGTACGGCGTGCTCGGCAGCGGGGGAGTCCCAGAAGGGGCGGGCATGGCCATGCCCAGGTAGTTGTAGGCCAACAGAACGGCGGCACACACAAGAATCAACAGCACCGGGATCAACGCTCTTTTTGCGCTCATTAGACCTCACCTTTAGCAGCCATAGGCGTCAGGGTGCCGGGCCCAGGAACAATCTGGTACGAACGTGGAGTGCCGACGCGGCGCAAAGATCGGATCGTGGCGCCCGAGGCTTTCCGGTATCCTGGCGACTCATCCAGCAGGATCTGGGGGTACTGGTCATCACGGCAGTCTCTGACGGTCAGTGGCCGCATGGTTGGCTATCATAGCATCGAGGGATGGGATTGGCAAGGGGGCTGCCGGTCAGTATAACCGAGTCGAGGATGCACAGACCGTGGAAGCGTTGATTCTGGCCGGCGGTGGAGGCACCCGCATGAGCAGGATATCGGCCCACCTGCCCAAGCCTTTGCTCTACCTGCCGGGAGGCACCATTCTAGAGCACCAGTTGGCGCTGCTGGCCAGACTGCCACTTAGCCGGGTCTTGGTGATCACCAGGTACAAGGAGCGGCAGATAGAACAAACGCTGTACGGCGTGGGCGCTGTGGCGGTGGTGCCCCAGGAAGCTCCGTACACGCTGTTGGGGGCCCTGGCAACGGCCGAAGGGCAGATCAGAGAGACCTGCATTGTACTTCATGGAGACAACTACTTCTCCCAGGCTCTGGATTATGTGGCCGACGCGGCGCGGGCCGAGATGGAGAGTTCCGGGTCCCAGGCGCTCTTTGTGGTCGCTCCCGAGAGGAAGCGAGGCGATCAGGCTGAGCGGCTGGCCCTGACTGGCTGCTGCGTGCTGTCCCCGTCATTGTTTGCCACGGCCAAGAAGCTGCGAGCTGGTGACGAACTGCGCCACCTGACACAAGCGCTGATAGATTCGGGTGTTGGTGTGCGCGAATGCGCGCTCCGTGGGTGGAGGCAGAACATCAACGAGCCAGGGGATCTATTGGCTGTGAGCAGGCGCATTCTCGAGAATTGGACGGCCAGCTTCCACCCCCCGGAGGCTGACGCGGGATACAATCGGGCCCTGCAGTCCTTCGAGATGGAGCCACCGGTGTGGGTCTCGCCGCAGGCTCAAGTGGTTGATTCCCACCTTGGGCCACTAACGGTGGTGGGCCCAGGGGCACGGGTGCGGAGCTGTGCGCTGCGCGAGGCGATCGTGTTTCCGGGGGCGGAGGTCGAGCGTCAGGAAGTCGTGCGGGGGATCGTACTGCCTGAATCTCAGGGTTGCGTGTCACTAGCGGCGGAGAGCGACGTAGGCAGCGGTGACGAAGGCTACTCCCAACAAGAAGAAGCCTAGCTCGCGCGATCCGCTGATCAGGAGGAGCACGCCCGCGAGCAAGAAGCCAGTGAAGGCGATGATCTCGATGAGGCGGTTGACTGACCGGTCGAGGCGTTCCACCAAATGCTCCATCTCCCTCGTGGGCGAGACCTGTACCTCTAGTTCACCGCGACCGGTTTGGCTCAGAAATCGGTCCAACTCGCGAGGCAGACGCCATAGCAGAAGCGCCAGGCCTTGTACCTCTTTCAGCGCCCGCTGGGTCATGCCCTCCTCGGCCAGTTCCATGGCCATCAGTTGCTTGACATAAGGTGCGGCGACAACGAATCCGTTGAAGTCTGGGTCCAGACCTACGCAGAGGCCCTCGAGTATCCCGAGGGCGCGAGCGAGCAGCACGAAGTCGATGGGGATTTGGAAAGGAAATTCGTAGATGACGTCGCGCAACTCGTAGGCCATGGCCAGCATCTCGTCTACGTCGATGCTGGCGAACTCTCGCAATGACATGCCGTAGTAGCGGTCGATTAGCATGTACAGCGCTCTCTCCAGGCTGCGCGTGTCAGTCCCAGGGAGGATGAAGCGGAGCTTCTGCATGTCGGCTATGGCAGCTGGCACCTCGCGGTTGAAGGCGTGAACGGCCAGGTCCCGCAATAGTGCCTTGTCTTTCGGCCGTATGTGACCCATCATGCCGAAGTCCACAAAGGTGATCAGGAAGTCCCTGGTCAGCGAGCCGTCCTCCGGCCTCGGACCACGTGGCTCCACAAAAAGGTTGCCCGGGTGAGGATCGGCGTGGAATAGGCCGTGGATCAGCATCTGCTGGACGTAGGTGCCAAAGACCTTTCTGGCCACTGCGTTGCGGTCGATCCCGGCGGCGGTGATCGCGCGGTAGTCTGTTATCTTGATGGAGTCAGCACGCTCCAGGGTCAGAACGCTCTTGGAGGTGTGCGACCAGTAAGGCCTGGGCACAAAGACGTCCGGATCGTCTAAGAAATTCGCGCGCAACTCCTCGGCGTTGCGCCCCTCGGCGATATAGTCGAGTTCACCGCGGGTGACACGGCTGAATTCCTCCAGCAGCGCGTTGAGGTTAACCCTGCGGCGAAGCGGCGGGTACCACTTGACGAGGCCCACCGCCCACCCGATCGCTGCCAGGTCGGTGGCCACCAACTCCTCGATGTGGAGCCTCTGCACCTTGACGATTACTGGGTCGCCCTCAGGCAACCAGGCATAATACGTCTGTCCCAGAGAGGCGCCCGACTGGGGTTCCTCTACGAAGCGAGCGAACAGTCCGTCGATCGGGCCTCCCAGCTCTTCCTCGATGCGGCTCTTGACGGGGGGAAAGGGGTCAGGGGGTACTTCATCCTGGAGGGCCGCCAGCTCCCTGGTGATCTCGGGCGGCATGACGTCCGCGCGGGAGCTCAGGAACTGACCCAGCTTGATCATCACGCCGCCAAGATCCACGGCCAGCTGCCGAAACTGAGCTGCCCACTTTCGACGTCGCTCAGCGGCTCCGCGCTGGACCAGCCCTGAGGGGAGGAAGCGGGGTAGGATAAGCTCCCACCATACCAAGGACAGTAGCAGCCGGGAGAAAAAGAGGACTATGCGCAGATAGCGGCGGCGGCGAATGGCCATGCTCGTGCTCTCAGGGATAGAGCCGGTGTAGCATGCGCGGAAAGGGGATGGTCTCCCTGATGTGCTCGAGACCGCAGATCCAGGCAACGGTGCGCTCAATGCCCAGGCCGAACCCTGAGTGGGGCGTGGAGCCAAACCGTCGCAGTTCCAGATACCAACGGAAGGCCTCCTCAGGCAGATTGTGCTCTCGCACGCGCTGCATCAGGAGGTCGTAGTCGGCGATGCGCTGTCCGCCCCCAATGATCTCACCGTACCCCTCGGGAGCGAGGCAATCGACGGACAAGGATAGCTCGGGACGGTCCGGATCGGGCTCCATGTAGAAAGCCTTGCACTGGGTGGGGAAGTGGTGCACCAGCAGGGGCCTGTCGAACTCCTCCGCGAGGGCGGTCTCGTCGGGCGCGCCGAAATCGGCCCCCCACTCGATATCAAAACCCTTCTTCTGTAGAACCTCTATGGCTTCGTCGTAGCTGATCCTGGGAAACGGCGGCTGCACCTTCTCTAGTAGAGTCGTATCTCTCTCCAGCACCTCCAGTTGCTCTGCCCGCTTCTCCAGTGCGGTCTGCACTACGTAGGTGACGAAGTTCTCCGCCAGCTCCATACAATCATCCAGGTCGGCGAAGGCCATCTCGGGCTCCACCATCCAGAACTCAAGCAGGTGGCGTCTGGTTTTCGACTTCTCGGCGCGAAAGGTAGGGCCGAAGCAGTAGACCTTGCCTAGCGAGGCGATACTGGCTTCGCTGTAGAGCTGGCCGCTCTGCGCCAGATAGGCCGATTCTCCAAAGTAGTCTGTCTCGAAGAGAGTGCTTGTGCCTTCGCATGCGGCTGGAGTCAGGATGGGGGTGTCCACAAGCAAAAACCCGTGGTCGTCCAGGTAGTCGCGGCAGGCGCGGATGATCTCGGCCCGGACCCGAAGGATGGCGTGCTGGCGCGACGAGCGGAGCCAGAGGTGGCGGTGGTCCATGAGGAAGCCCACGCCGTGCACTTTCGGCGTGATGGGGTAGGGATCAGCGAGTTGTACTATCTCCAGAGCGCTGACGGAGAGCTCGTAGCCGCCGGGTGCTCTCTTATCAGCCCTGACCGTACCGGTGACTACAATGGACGATTCCTGAGTGAGTTGCTGGATGCTTTCAAGGGACTCCGGCGCGATATCGTCTGCATAGGCGACGGCCTGGATGACTCCTGTGCCGTCCCGAACGAGCAGGAACTGAAGCTTGCCTTTGTCCGTTTTGTTATGCAGCCAACCCTTGAGGGTTACCTCTTGTCCTTCGTATCGCCCGATGCCTTCCACGTTTGCTCGTTGCGCCATAGCGATACCTCCTGGGCAGCCATTATACTTGATGGCTCGGTCTGACAGCAAGAGGATTGGCCATTTGCCTAGAGGTCGGCAGCCGTACACGCTCTGGTGCGCGTCACCGGGTGACGGCGGAGACGCGAGCCCGTGGCCATCGCCCGGGCTGTTCCTTAGGCCGTCTGCTGCGAGTCGTTGAGTGCGGCGTTAGGACTCTGGTGCTTGAGGGGTTGGTGGTGCTGGCCGTATCCTGCCCGGAAGTAGCTGTCTCATCAGCGCGATGTCGTCGCGACTGAAGGTGCCCGTGACGATGAGGAATCCTCCATACGCGGCCAAGCAGACGGGAATTAGTAACAAGAAGGAGACATCGCGCAGTAGCCAGAGGACCGCCGCGGCGAGCAGAGTCCCTGCCACGGGCCTCCATGTCAGCCCGGCCCAAGGTATCGGAGAGAGATGCTTCCTGACTCCGTAATAGAAAGGCAGCAGCAGGACGAACTCCGATAGTATCGTGGTCGCTGCCGCGGCCTGGTAGCTGAAGACAGGGATGAGCAGCAGGTTGGCGATCAGGTTGAAGCTAGCTCCGATGACAAAGGCCCCGGTCAGGAAACGCTGCTTGTCGATGGCGATGAGCACGTACTGGGTCACGCTGTTGATGAAACCGAAGGGTATGGACCAGACCAGGATACGCAGTGCTATAGCCGCGTGCGGGAGGTAGGCGTCACCACCCACGATCAGGATGATTCCCTCTGCATAGAAGGTAGTCAGCAGGGCGATGGGGAGGCTGATGATGATCAGGACCTTCAAGGAGGTGGTGTACGTACGCACGAGGGCACCCCTGGCTTCCCTGGCGTACCTGGACATAAGGGGGAAGAGGGCCACCGTCAGGGTGGAGGGAATGATGACCAATGCATCGAGGAAGCGATAGGCGGTGGTGTACCAGCCCACCACCGCGTCGCCTTTCATGGGCTGCAGCAGCGTCACGTCCACCCGCCAGAACATGGTGGCCAGCAAATGGTTGATCATCAGCGGATAGGAGTTGCCGACCATTCCACGGCTGAATCCGGGATCGAACTCCAGTCGAGGGCGCAGGAGGAGGCGTATCAGGAGGTATAGCAGGATGAGCGCGGTTGCGATGTTAGTCAGCACTGCCACCCCCGCCAAGCCGACGATGCCAAGGCCCATCAGCAGGACCACAACGCCGAGGCTAACCCTGATGATCGTGGTCACGATGGTGATTGCTGCCGGATACTCCATCTTCTCATGGGCCAGGAAGACGGAGGTGAGGGCGGTGGAGATACTGCCCGGGATGAGGCTTACGGCCAGGAGCAGGATCGCGGCTGTGGTGTCGTCAGCCAGGCCAAAGAAGGTCCGCCAGGCCAGAAGAAAGAGCAGGAGCAGGGGGGTCATGGCCACAAGAATAAGCAGGCGCAGAATAGCGGTGTTGCTCAGGTAGCGATTGGCCTGGCTCGGGTCTTTGGATACTTCCCTCGTCAGCAGGGTATTCAGTCCGAAATTGGTGAGTATCTCCAGGAAGACGAACACCACCACCGCAAAGCCATACTTGCCCGCCCCCTCCGGGCCCAGGATGCGCAGCATCAGCATGGCGAAGGCGGTATCGATGAGCTTGTTGAGGAAGGAAGTGGCCATGGGGGTCATGCTGTTCTTGACCACTTTCTTGATGAGGGGATCCCCTTCCTCCTCCCGGTAGAAGCGTCGCCAGAGCCAGAACCCAATAACGGCCAGCATGACCACCGCCGCCATGAAGCTGATGTACACCCCCAGCTTGAGGGACATGGGGCTGTAGCGGAAACGCACCACGTTGTGCCCCGCATCGAGCTGCACGGCTCTGAAGTTGTAATCGGCCCTGTAGATGTGGAGATCGCGCTCCTGACCATCGCCGACCTGAAGATAGGCGCGCCAGCCGGGGAAGTAGCTGTCAGCGAGGATGAGCCAGCCTGGCTGAGAGAGCTCGACCTCCACAGTCACCTGGTTGATGGCATACTCTGTGACCCGGGCCTCGGTATAGCTGACCTCGCCAGGGATCGCCTCACGGGCTAGGGATCCCTCCGGTGGCTGCTCAGCGAGCACAACCCGTTCCCTAGGATCCAGCGAGGCGACTGTGGACAACATCTGCGCCTCGTCTTCGCAGACCTCGGCTTCGTAAACGACGAAGGCCCTAGGCAGGCAGTCGTCGTTGCGATAGATGCGTACTTCCTCATCGTAGACCAGTGTGAAGCCTGGATTGGGGATGTGCTGGGTAGTGAGCACGTACTTAACGTTGAGCAAGTCCAGGAGCGGGGAGTCAAGGGAATCGTACCGGTAGAGAGGTGCAATGCGGTTGTAGATGAGTTCCCCTTGCTTCTCAATGAGGCCCATGAAACTGGCATACTGCTTGGGGATCATGGAATCATAGCCGCGTATGTCGTGCAGGCCATAGTACATGCCTACGTTGGCGTTGAACGTTTTCTCCCCGGGTACGTCGAAAGTGGCGATCCGGAACAACTCATTCTGCTGCTGGAGGAACTGGACAGAAGGAGGCGTGAACTGAGCCAGTTCCGGCTCCGCAGCCGGATTGAAGCCCGCCGCGATGGCGAGGAGGTCCACGATGAGGACGCCGAGCGCCAGGGGTCTCCAAAGCTGGTGCTGCCGCAGCCGGCCGGGCAGACGGACGCGTAGATGGCTGGCGGCGATTACGCCCCCGGAGGCAAACAGGAAAAGGCTGAACAGGAGCAGGTTCCGCCACTGATAGGAGAGAAAAGCACGACCATCAGGGAAGGAAGCCTGAGCCAGATCGGAGAGGGCCAACATGTGGTCGGCTGCGGGCATGAACAGGCTAGGGACCAGCAGGATCAGCAGTGCGCCGAAGATGCCCACGGCTCCCGCCGCCAAGGCCAGCCAGCCGAGCAGGCGCGGCCCACTGACTTGGAGACGAGACTGATCAGCAGCGTTAGGACCCTTGCTCAGGGCCTCGACGCCCAGACCTGCGAGCACAGCCATGCTCACGGTATAGGGGAAGACCCAACGGAAGGGGGTGTGCAGCTGACCATATCCTGGCAGCAAGTAGTACAGCAGCGCGTAAAGGGGTATGCCGAAGCTGAGTAGGAATGAGACAACCGCCAGGCCAGCGAAGAGCCAGACGTGTACGCCTCTGCGGCGCAGGACGGCTATGATCGCCAGAAGCATGGCCAGGATCCCGACGTAGCTTCCCGCCTCCACGTAGTTCTTGAGGCCCCAGAATATGGTGTTCACAGGCTCTCCGTGGGCATTCCGGGAGATGGGCACCCAGTGTCGGGTAACCAGGTCGAAGTAGCCGTGGTGGCTGGGGTTGCCGAAGAAGTCGGGGATAAGGAAAGTGATCACCTGGCGCGGGGGGAAGGCCCAGCCGACTATCTCCTGGAGCGTTGCCGAGCCTTCCCGGAAATTCACCCTGGCCAGTTCGAGGAACGGGACTAACTGAACGGCCGCCAGCCCGATAGCCAGAAGGGGCATCCCGAGGAGCAGAGAGCCCAGCAGTAGGGTTCCTCTGGTATCTCTGGTCCGCCACCACAGGACGCCCAGCCGGCAAGCGGCGTAGAAGGCCGTCACCATGAGTAGGTAGTAGGACATCTCCGCGTGCCCGGCCAGGAATTGCACCCCCAGGGCCAGGGCACCGCCCAGGATGTAGGGGACGGGGAAAGGGCTGCCCACATCTCTTTCTCTACTTCTGACGGCAAGCTCAGTCATGGCTAGCACGAGCGGGAGCCAGGTCACGGCCGCGATCACCATGGGGAAGTTCACGCTCACGATCACAAAGCCGCTGAAGGAGTAGGTAAGGCCGGCGATGGTCGAACCCCATCTTCCCACGCCAATGGTGCGCAGGAACACGTACATGAAGAGGGCGGCAAGAAACAGGTGCAGCACGGTGAAGTAACCATAGGCTTTGGCGAGGGGCAGGAGATAGAAGGCGATGCTCAGCGGATACAGTGCCGAGTGCTGGCCCGCTGCCAGGAAGGGAACACCCGCGAAAATGTGAGGGTTCCACAGAGGGATCTGTCGGTCCTGGAGCGCCTGCACGATGAAGGTCTTCCAGGCGTAGTTCTCCAACAGCAGATCGCTCAGTAGCTCGTTGTGAGGCACGGCGACGCCCATAGGCTCGGCGAAGGCTTGCCAAGGGGGGAAGGCGTAAAGGTTATCGAAAGGGACGAGGCTTCTATCGCCGAAAGTGACGGGCCAGAAGAGGACCAGCGATAGCACAAGGAGGACGAGGACTACGAGAAGGTCCCAGAGTCTCTCTCTGCCAATCAACTAGTACCTCTGTGGGGTGTCTGGCGCTCCCCGTTCCGGTAGCGCCATCTCATCTGCCATACGCGCCATGTGGCTTCCAGGATGATGCGCCAGCTCATCTTGGAGAGGCCCATCGACCGGTCCTCGAAGTAGATCGGGAGCTCGACCAGTTGAAGCCCCTTCCGCTGGCAGGCGTAGGCGACCTCTATTTGGAAGGCGTACCCCTCGGAGCGGATGCGGTCCAGGTCGAGGGCCATAAGTGCGTCCCGCCGGAAGCATCTGAAGCCCCCGGTGACATCGTTGACGCGCAACCCCGTGATCAGTCGGGCGTAGACATTGCCGCCCCAGCTCAGGAAGCGTCTCCAGGCGCTCCACCTCTCATCAACCTTTCCGTCGGCAACATAGCGGGATCCGATCACGACATCACATTCGCTGATCTTGTCCAGAAAGGCGGGTATGTATGAAGGAGAGTGCGAGAAGTCGGCATCCATCTGGATCACAACGTCGGAGCCTGACTCGATGGCGTAGCGGAATCCGGTTACGTAGGCAGTCCCCAAACCCATCTTGCCGTGGCGGTGGATGACCTGTACCCGGTTGCAGTACTGAGCGGCCAGGTGGTCGGCCATCTTCCCGGTTCCGTCGGGAGAGTTGTCGTCGACAATCAGCAGGTGGAGGTCGTCCAGGTCAAGCGTCATCAACTCTGCGGCTATCTGCACGAGGTTGTCGGCCTCGTTGTATGTTGGCATAACGACGGTGGTTTTCATGGCTGGGGGTACCGGGCTGCTCGAGTTTGCGGTCATTATACTAGCTCGAGTTAGCCAGTGCAAGAGTTCTGCAGTGGTTCATCTCTCCACCCGAGCGATGACGGTTTGGGGCGCCACGGACCCGGCAAGTCGGCCCTCAGGCCATGGCGGCGGGGCCGCCGCGTTGACCGGTTCGGCCGTCTTCCTGGGAGTGAATCCCGACTATCCCTAGACAGTAGCCGGTCTCTAACTGTGGCAACCCGCTTTGTGGGCTGTCCCGGCCGATTGGCTCGGCACATCTTCAACATGACGCGAGACGGGTTTGCGCAACGAGGGTGGATGAAGTATAATATTCGTTGAGGATTCGAGGTACGCAGGGTCAACCGCCCCTCGATCCTATGCCAATTGCAGCAGCAGATGGGAGGTTATCTATGTTTCGGGAGAGGATTGCACAACAGTACGATCGACTTGGTAGGAACCAGAAGAGGATTGCCGACTTCCTGACCCACGAGTACCGGGACGCGGCGTTCATGAACGGCGCTATGCTCTCAGAGCGCCTGGAGGTGGACCCGGCCACCGTGACCAGGTTCGCGCAGAGGCTGGGCTATGCCGGGTATCCGGAACTGCTGCGAGAGATTCAGGAGTTGGTCAAAGAGGAACTCAAGGCAGCCTACGGCTAGGCCGCGGGGAGTGCGCAGCGGATTGGTGAAGGGGACCCCAGGGGACGCCGCACGGCGCAGCATGCGGCACCTGGGGTCGTATCGCTAGCCATCGAGCTTAGCTGGTGATCAGGCACGCCTTGCGGCACTGACAGAGCGGCCGTCTTTCGCGGGTGGCGTCAGCTGGCGGATCCCGCCGTAGGTGAGAGCGTGGGAAGAGTTCGGAGCCCCCTCTGCGAAGCCATGCACAGGCTTGTGGAGTGGCGCCCGGAAAGCTCGGTTTGCTGCGATGTATCGCATTAGGCATCTGGTGGCTTTCGGCCGTAGGGTCTGGTGACATGGCGAGTTCAGCAACCACACCCACAGGCACGCTTCGCCATACAGATGTGGACAACTGTGCGGCAAACGCGTCGTAGCTGAACTGGGTTCTGGTTCAGTCCAGGGGAGGATCGCCGCCGGGCGGCATAAAGATTGCCGGCTGGGGGCGATCTTTGCTGTGCGCGCTTGTGCGTCGACGCGCACTCAGTGGGTGGACTGGGTTGCGACCTTGTCCTGACCGCAAGGGTTGGGGCAGAAACGTTTGGGGGTCTGCCCCAGAGGCCTCTCACTGGCAGGTTAAGACCACCGCGGCGGCGCCTGCAGATGTCTTCGCGTGATCAGCGCAAGGTCCTTCGCCGACGGTCGTGGGGGGCGCTATCGGTGCGTGGAGCACCGGCAGTCCTCCAGGAGTTGTGGGGATGCCGAGCGTACGCTGGGATTCGTTGACAGGGAGGACGCGTTGTTCTAGAATCCGTGCGGAGTCTTGGATGCCAACCTAGAAAGAAGCGGAGAAGGTGACGGATCCGAGGGTAGAGACAGTAGCAAAGATCCTGGTGGACCGCTGCGCGGAAGCGAGCGAGGGCGAGACCGTTCAGATCCTGGCCTACAGCGAGCTTGCTAAGCCTTTGGTCGTGGAGGTCTACCGTCAATTGTTGAGACGGGACGTCGGGGAGATCACAACGCGCATCGAGTTCGAAGAGTTGAGGGAAGCCTTACTTGGCGAGGCCTCGGACGAGCGGCTCGCGATGTTTCCTGACTTGCGGATGC
>DATEXS010000199.1:0-6737 GCA_035256725.1 Anaerolineae bacterium | reverse complement strand
AGCTGCACCTCTTGAACAAGGAGGTGGCCGAGGCCCTGGAATCCGGACAGGCGAGGACGCCTGTGGGCACGGTGTCCGTGGTGCTTCCTGGAGGCAGCCTGCCTCCAGGATTAGCAGGCGCGGTGCCCGGTCAGTATCGTCACTTGGTCGAACCTGGCGTCTCCATTCCCATCCCTACTCCGGGCCCTCGCCAGGCGTCCCGGATCGTCATTCCAGCCATTGGAGTAGACGCCCCCGTGGTGGAGGGAGACGGCTGGGAAGAGTTGAAGATGGGGGCGGGGCACCGTGTCGGGTCGGCGAACCCCGGCGAGAGGAGCAACATGGTCATCTCAGGACACAACGATGTGTATGGGGAGATCTTCAGGCGCCTAGAGGATTTGAATATCGGCGATGAGGTGACCGTCTATGCTGGCGATACTCCACACCGCTACTTGGTGGTGGCGAAGATGGTGGTGGAGCCGACGCAGGTGAGCTTGCTGGAAGCCACACCTAACGCCACACTTAGCCTCATCACCTGCCACCCCTACATGATAGACAGCCATAGGCTGGTAGTGGTTGCGGAGCTGGCCAACCAGTGAGGTAGAGGAGCACAGAGAGAATGTCGAGGAAATCTCGTCGAGGACGGCGCAGGGGAGAAGCCAGACCTGCTGTGAAGGCGGGAGTCGCCCAGTCCAGGAGACAAGAAACCGGAAAGGCGCAGACGGCAGTACCTGAGGCCACTTCCAGGTCCGAGCTTGCCGAGCAGTACGCCTACGTGTACAGCGATCTGAAGAGGATCGCTATCCTGGCTGGGGGTTTTCTTGCCATCCTAGTCCTGTTGTCGTTTGTGATCCAATAGCTTCGGGGACACTTCCAGGAACGACAACAGTCCGAGCTGTATGAACAGGTGCACTGCCATGCACAGCCACAGGTTGACTGTGAAGTAGTAGATGATGCTCACCACGAAGGCTGTGGTCATGGTGGTGAGGGCCTCTCCTTTCCGTCGGGGCATACCCAGGTCCCGACGAACCTCAGGGTTGAGACAGAGTTCCGCCAGCACGATCGCTAAGCCAGCGAACACGCCGTAGTAGGGGTCCAGAAGACGGAGAGTGGCGCTCCGGTAGAACGCCCAGTGCATCTCCAGGTACAAGATCTCCAGCACGATCAGTCCCCAACCCCAAGGTGCCACGAGTAGACGGCGCTGAAGCGGGTAGGGCGCCTCTGGCTGGTCCTGATCGATCTGGGCCGAGGCTAGCAGGAAATGGCGCCAGCCCCACAGCAGGAGAAGAAGGGCAGCCAAGCCCAGGGTCATCCCTAGGGCAAGTTGGCCGAACCAAGTTGGTTGGAACCAGCCGGCATTCCAGAGGCCCATGAGATTGGGGCTGACCACTCCCCGAGTGAGGGCTAAATAGGGTATGCCGAGGTAGTAGAGGAAACGCAACCCCTCTACTACCCACAGGTTGTGTGGCCAGCTTTCCAGACTCGCCAGAAGGCGGCCGATTCTACTCTTGGGCCTTGTCCGAAGGTAATGCCGGAGATTGACCGCGACGGCATACACGAGGATGGAACAGAACACGCATAGCAGCAGCTCTACCCTGTAGTCGTACAAGGCGTGCAGCAAATCGAGGTCAGACATCAGCCGAAAGGAGGGGACGGGGAAGGCAGATTGCTGAACCGCTCATCAGGGCACTTCCTCTTCCCCCGTCAGCGGTGCCGCCAGGGTCACGACCGTGCCGTGGCTGGGCTTGGACTCGATGGTCAAGGTGCCGTTGATAAGCCTTGCTCGCTCGCGCATGTTGACCAGCCCCAGACTGCTCCTCTCCTCGTATGAGCCCTCTACCTCCGCAACGTTGAAGCCCTGGCCATCGTCTCTCACCTGAGCGAGGAGCTCTCCGTTGGCATTGGCCACGCTCACCCAGATGTTCTCCGGCGCCGCGTGCTTCTTGGCGTTGTTGATCGCTTCCTCAAGGATGAAGAATGTGGCTCCTTCTACCAGGGCCACGGGTCTCGCCGTCAATCCCTTGGCGTCAACGTGGACGTCGATTTTGTCCGTCTGCTTGATGCGCTCAGCATACTGCTCCAAAGCTGCCGCTAGGCCGTGGGTCTCCAGAACCATAGGCCGCATGCTGAAAAGCATGGTGCGTACTTCCTTGACAGCTTGGCCGGCCAGCCTTTCCAGCTTGTCGAGTTCCTCTCGCGCTCTCAGAGGATCGGAGTCGAGAAGCGTGCGGATGAAATCGAGGCGCATGGCCACCGAGGATATGCTTTGGGTGGGGCCGTCATGGAGTTCGCGGGCCAGCTGCTTGCGCAACTCTTCATCGCTGAAGAGGATTCTCTTCCTCTCCTCTTGCAGCTCTCGGAACAGTTCGGCATTCTGCAGGGCGATGCTGGCTTGATTGCAGAACGCCGTGATCAGCTCCATGTAGGCGTCACTGAAGGCGTTAACCTGAGGGCTGCCGAACAGTGCCACGCCGTACAACTCCAAGCCTGCCCTGAGGGGAACGCACAACACTGAACGGCAGCGACGCATGGCTCTGAAGCTCGACAATTCCTGATCCGAGCCGGGACTGTTGCTCCTCGCCGGTTCTCCTGCGGAAAGAACGTGGGCAACCAGTCCGGTCTCCCCCTGGATGCGCCTTGACTCGTCGGTCTTGCTGAGATTGCGATACGCCGCCACGTACAGATTGCCCTGTTCTTCGTCGAAGAACAGGACCATGCTCACCGGCCTCTGGAGGCTTCTCTGCGCGGTTTCTTTGAAGTCCGCCAGGCTGACGTCCAACATCTTCTCTAGGATCAGTTGATAGTTGAGGGTCCTGATCAACTCCCCTGTCATCTCGTAGATAGCGCGGAACCTGTCTCGATAGGCGGCGGTCGGAGGGTCCTCACCTTTGATGCCAGTCGAGCCTTCTGCCGGCCTCTTACCCAGCAACCCGGGCGCGGTCGCGGCGATGAACAGGGCCAGGATGCTGGCTGCTGTGGAGGGCAGAGCTTCTCTCGCTGCCAGCCAGGGTTGCAGTAGCAAGACGAACCCACCGTATGTTGAGGCGACCAGGCTCGCGACCAATAGGCTGGTCTCAATGCCGTAACGCAGGGCAGCTACCGTGATCGGGAAAAGGCAGAACAGGAAGTAGGAGGCCTGTCCAGAGAGGTAGGTGATGCCTACCAGAAGAAGCGTGTCCAGCCCCAGAGTCGCCTCAGCGAAGTGGTGAGGCATGCGCCTGAAGTACAGCAGGAGTACAGCGCCGAGGCTGTAGAGACCCCCCGCCAGAATGAGGCTGAAGATGGGCAGCAGCCTGGGTCTCTGGAGCGGATCTTGGGAGCTGATGATGAGCACGGAAACGAGTACAGCCCAGCGAAGGTAGCTGACCCACCACTCTACGCCAGCAAATCGCTTGTTGGGCATAGCTACGTCACCTGCGCGTCATGGCCAGAAAGACAGAGTGGGCGAGATAGGACTTGAACCTACGACCTCGCGGATGTGAACCGCGCGCTCTGACCAGCTGAGCTACTCGCCCCCTTCCAGCCGGCATTATAGCATCTATGGATCCAGAGCGCAACTGCCTCGTTTGCTTGCCATTACGGTTCGACGAAGGTATGATAGTCTCGCTGACGGGTCTCTGGGCCGAGACCCTGGGCAATCCTGTGGCCTACGGTGGTATAGAATGGTTTCCGTACAGAATAAGGGGTCCGCGCTGGCATTCCTCTTTGTCCTGCTGATAATGTGTATGGGCGCTTTCGCGGCGTTTTCGGCCCTCACCAGTGGCAAGGGTTCGCATGTGGTCGCGGTAGAGAGCTTGACGCCCACCGAAGCCCTGGCCACCGTCTCCATCAGCGCCACTGTGGAGCCTGCCGCTACTCCTGCCGAGACACCGCCGCCGGGAGCTGAGCTATCCACCCCGGTGGCCCCATCTCCGACGCCTGTCTCACCCATCACGCCAACCCCAGTCCCCACGGCAACCCCCACTCTTGCTCCTTCACCCACCACCACGAGCACGGAGCCAGAGCCGCCTTCAGGCAGCTATCAGTTCCGTGTCCGGCGCAATGAGCCGGACTGCTCCGCGGGAGGTGTGATCGGAGGGCGGGTCTATGACGCTGTGGGAAACGGCCTGCCCTCGGCGAAGGTATACCTCCACAACGACTACGGATGGAGCGCGAACAAGCAGTCGGAAGGCCCCCCTCAGGCGGGGAAGTATGAGTTCAACATGGGTTCTGACGCGGGGCTGTTCCATCTACTAGTCGTAGACGAGGGCGGCCAGCCGTTAAGCCCGGTGGTGGACATCGACTACCAGCCCAACTGCAGTCAGCACGTTGATTGGGAGCGAGTGAGCTAGGGCAAGCCGCGCTAGGGTAGCTCGCCCAGGCTCCTGGCCACGTCGAGGGTCTGATAGGCAGGCCTCTGCGACCAGTCTTCCCGCAGAATGCCGAACGCGGCACGCTCATCGCCTGCGCCCCCGGCGGGCGCGAAATTGAGGTTCCAGACGAACATCACACCCATGTAGCCCTTTTGCCTGCCGATCTGAAGGGCGTCGAACAGGTATTCTGCCTGTTCGAGTTCCGTGTTGTCCGCCGCGTACTCATATCCGTCATTGGGCTTCGGGGTGAGGTTTTCTATGGACGCCCATCCGAACTCAGTGGCCCACAGCTTACGATCTCCATCGCCAAAGGCGGTCATGATCTCGTGGTATCCCTCAATGGTATTGAGGAAATAGAACTGCCGATTGCCCCTGAATGATTCGGAATCGCCAGGCTCGCTATATCCTGGAGGATAGCGCCAGTCAGGAGGATTGTTGAACCCGCTAGGGTGTACACCTACCGCGTCGCAGTAGTTCTTCAGGCCGGCTTCGTACATCTGCCGCAAGTATTGGAAATCGTCTATGGCCGTGGCGCTGGTGTAGCCCACGGGTGTAGGGCCGCCCGAGACGACGATCGCCGATGGGCAGGCAGCCTTGACCCGATCATAAGCCACGTGAAGCAGTTCCACATACTCGGCAGCGCTCAGCGGCCTGCCCGTGTTCCATTCGCGCTTCAAGTTCTGCTCGTTCCAGATCTCGTAAGCTTGAACTCTGCCGCAGTAGCGTTGAGCCAGGGCACCCATGAAGTTGCCATAGTCCCGGTAGTCCTGGGGTGGTCCGTCTTCCTGCGTTTGTCCACCTCTGGCCCAGTTCGGCGCCTTGACCACGCTTAGCAGGACGTTGAGCCCGGCGTCATCGGCAGCGTTCACTATCTCATCGATAGGTTGCCACCGATACTGGCCCTTGGCAGGCTCGAACTCCTTCCACTCGATCTGATGCTTGATCCATCTGAACTGAATGTTGTCAACAAGTTCGCATACGTAGCCAGCGTCAAGATGGAACAGGTGAACCTGAATCCCGTAGTCGAACCCGGTTCCAGGGGACGAGGGCGAAGGAGTGCTCACCGCAGGAGCGACCGGTGTCTGTGGCAGTAGTGTGGCGGTAGCGGCAGGGGGCGTCGACGATGGCCGGGGGGTCGAGGTGCTACGGGAGTGCGTGGCCGCGGATTCGGAGGTCTCCGTGGCCCCTGGGGTCGCGGTGGCCTCCGGCCGCGCTGTCCAAGGTGCCAGGCCCAGAAGGCTGGAGACAACGATGCCGGCTCCCAGGCCCAGGATTAGCACGGCGAGGAGGCCCGCGGCTGCACAACCTTTCCAATTGACAGCTAGTCTCTTCTGGGGTGTTGTGTTCAAAGGACAATCCCCTCCTTGTTTTGCGCTACTTCGGACCAGTGGGAGCTGCAGACGTACTGCCCGCCCGTCTCCATGGCAGAAAAACGGAGCATGGGCAGGGAAAACCCATGCTCCTGATTAGAAAATGCCACCCTGTGCTCGCTACTTGGGCATGCTGGCCAGGGCGCTGTAGGCTGGTCTGGGGGTACCGTCAGCCCTGATGAGGCTGAACTTGGACCCTTCCCACCCGGCTCCTACCTCGACTGAGAAGTCCAGGTTCCAGACGAACATCACGCCCATGTAGCCGCTCTGCTTGGCGATCTGCATGGACTTGACCAGATAGCTAGCCTGGCTTGCCTCCGTATTGGTGGCTGCATACTCATAGCCGGGATTGGGCACACCGCCCATGCCCTCGGCTGTCGCCCAGCCGAACTCAGTAGCCCACAGCTTCTTGTTGCCGTCTCCATTCTGGGCCATCACATCGTGGTAGGACTGGATGGTGTTGGAGAAGAAGAACGAACGGGGATTGTTGAAGCCACTGGAATCCTTCCAGGTTCGCCAGTCGGCGTCGGGGGGATTGTCAAAGCCGCTGGGGTGGACACCGACGGCATCGCAATAGCTCTTCAGGCCATTGCTGTACATACGACGTAGATACTCAACGTCGTCAACAGCTGTCCAACCATCGCTGATGCCCGTCGGCGTAGGTGCTCCCGACACGACGATCATGCCAGGGCAGGCGGCCTTGATGCGCTGGTAGGCTATCTTGAGCAGGTTCATGTACTCTTGCGCATTGATCCCTCTGCCGGTGTTCCACTCGGTGAGCAGATTCTGCTCGTTCCACACCTCGATGGCCGCAACCTTGCCACAGTAGCGTTGTGCGATGGCCCCTACGAAGTTGCCATAGGTGTTGGGATCATCCGGCGGCCCAAGGCCCTCGGTTCTGGCGCGAGCCCAGTGAGGCGTGGTGACCACCGAGAAGAGAAGCTTCTTGCCCGCCCCGTTGGCCAGCGACACCACGCCATCCATGGTCGGCCAGTCTATGGCGCCGGGGGATGGCTCTTGATTCTCCCATCGAATC
>DATEXS010000198.1:0-2329 GCA_035256725.1 Anaerolineae bacterium | reverse complement strand
ATGGAGAGCCGCCTCGGGGAATATGGGCGCGACTTCGGCCAAGGGGAGGGCCGCCACGGCTCTCGAGGGGCATCACTGCACAGCGAATGGTCCCAACGCTCAGGGAGACCTCGCAGGAATGTCGTGGGTCTAGACCCGGCGCACGCGCGTGCGGTCGCTGCGGAGCGCAGCAGGACAGTTGCTCACAGATCCCTGGCTCAGCCCGCAGAGCTACGGACCGCCCGGATGCGCGCAGGGGTCTCCGTCCTTGAAGGGACCACTAGTCAGGCGGGTCACGCCGCTGCCGTCGGAGTTCATTACGTATATGTCGCTTCTTCCCGTGCGGTATGAGCCAAACACGATCTGGCCCCCCCACCGTTGCCACGACGGGTCGATGTCGGTCTCCGGGTCGTGCGTTATGTTAACTTGATGGGTACCATTAGCGTTCATGACCCAGATCTCCCAGTCGCCAGTGCGGTCCGACTCGAAGGCAATGCGGGTGCCGTCCGCCGACCACGACGGATCGCCATCTTCGCCGGGACTGTTAGTCAGTCGGGTGACTCCAGTGCCGTCGGCATTCATGCGGTAGATCTCAAAGTTGCCCTCTCGATCAGAATCAAAGGCGAGCTGCGAGCCGTCCGGCGACCACGAAGGATCGCACTCCTGTTCCTTGTTGTGCGTCAAGTTCACCGGTCCCGTCCCATTGGGATTCATCAACCAGATTTCCCAATCCCCATCGCGCTTGGAGTTGAACGCGATGCGCGAGCCATCGGGCGACCACGACGGGTCGTATTCCTTGCCCTCCTGATACGTCAGACGCGTCACGCCTCCGGCTTCCCCGGCGGCGCCCATGACATAGATCTCACGATTTGGCGGATCTTCGGCGGTGCGTTCGGAGGCGAAGACCACTTGCGAGTAGTCTGGCGACCAACTGGCGTCCGAGTCGCGATCGGGATCGGTGGTCAGCCGAGCCATGGAGCTACCATCGGCTTTCATGGCGAAGATGTCCCAGTTCAGCAACTGATCGTTGTAGGTCTCGAAGACGATCCGGCCAGGGCTCGGTGTGGGCGTGGGAGTGGGTTCCATGTGCATGGCCAGAGGCACGTAGAACGGCGTGCCTGTGCCAACCGCAGCGGGGGCACTGTAGGTCGCTGCCTGTCCCGATAGGGCAACCAGCGCACCCAGGACCAGAAAGGCTGTGACCACGGTCAGTTTCGCTGCCCTTGTAGACAATGTGCCAAGCCAATTATGATCGTCCACAACCACCTCCAGGCCCAACGGGACGCCGCTGCTCCAGCGCTGGGCCGAAGCACTCAGTTTCTAGCGCCTCAACCTGACCAGCCATGTCGACGCCTATCTGCCGGTACGTCGGGTGCCTGCTCAACTGGTCATAGCCTGCCAGCGTCAGCAGGATGCCGCCCCCGCTGGACATCGGCCAGCATTATAGCATAATGCGCGAGAGGGGCAAGCCCCCTCCGAAAGGCATACCGGCATGTTGCCCGACCAGGCCCGGCCCATCGAGAGAGCGTCGCCAGTGTCGCTGTCTAGAGGCGCGGGGATGATCGGTAGGACCTGCTGAGGAAGCCCCGGCCAGCAGCGACTTCCCAAGCCAGACCGTGTGCCTATCCCGCACCGCGCGGCGGCGAGAGACCTCTCTACGACTGCCACCGCTTGCGCAGCAGCACTGCCGACAGAGTGGCCACCCCCATCAGCCCAGCCACGCTGAGGATGGCCCCGATCTTGAAGGAAGGTGGGTCAAACAGGAAGTTAACCCTATGGGTACCCGGCCCCAACCTCACCGCTCTCAGCACGTAATCGGCCTTGTAGACCTCCGCCTCCACTCCATCCACCAGCGCCCTCCAGCCGGGGTAGTAGAGATCCCCCAGGACGAGGAAACCTTCTTCCACGCAGTCAGCCTCCACGCCCACCTTGTTGGCAGCATACTCCACCACCCGGACCGATGTCTCGGTGGGCACTCCTCTTCCCGTGCCAGATAGAGGAGCCGGCTCTCGCTCCAGCAGAACCGTGGCCGCGGGATCGAAATCACCGCTGCCCAGCTTGGAAAGCAACTCCTGCCTGCCCTCAATGACCTGATAGGCCGGCATGAAGAAAGCCCGGGGCAACACATCCATGTTCTGGTAGATCTTGACGTCCGCATCGTACACCAGTTCCAGGTCGCCAACAGAACGCTCCAGTTCCTCCATCTCCTGTCCTGGGTCAGCGATGGTGATCACGTATTTCGTATTGAGCAGATCCAGCAAGGGAGAGCGAGCTGAACTGGCGTGTTGGAGAGAATACACCCTGCGAGTGCTGGCGATATCCTCCTCGATTTGTTGCAGGAACTCGACAT
>DATEXS010000197.1:0-3890 GCA_035256725.1 Anaerolineae bacterium | reverse complement strand
TTGCGGTCGTTCCATGAGCCACTGGAAAGCATCAGAGCTTGCCTCACAGGCTAGAGGCCTGAGATGGATAGCCGCGGCGGCCATTGTGGGCCTTGCGGCAGGCTACCGGATAGTTCTCCAAGGCTTCATAGCACGTCAGCTACCCGAGCTGAGCCTGGCCATCGACGTGCTGTGCTATGGTCTGTTGGGCGCACTGATCGCCTGGCTCTGTCTGACCTGGAGCGCTCGCAGATCCCCGGAAAGACCGCAAGAGGCCGAGCGTCTGGCATCCATAATCAGGAATTGCCCAGATGCTATCGTCACCCTCGATGGCAAGGGTCTTATCCAGAGCTGGAACCGCGGGGCAGAGTTGATCTTCGGGTTCCGCCCGCGCGAGGCCATCGGCCAGACTTTGTCGACGCTCCTTGCCTCCCCCTCCGAAGACCCCGCTCTGTTAGAGGCAGTCCGCCGGCAGATTGAAGAGGAAGGCCAGGTTCAGAGGCACGAACTGGAGATGTGGACCAAGGCGGGAAGGCGCGTCGTGGTGCAGCTGACCGGCAGCGTCCTTGCGGATAGCGGGAGGCGGTCACCAGGATGCGCGCTCCTCCTGAGAGATATGACCGCGCCCCACAGAGAGCACGAGGAGTTGCGCGCACTCCACGCGGATCTCGAGGGAGAGATGCGCGAAAGGACCAGGAAGTTGGAGTTGGCCCGGCACGAACTCGAGACGCGCAACGCCCAACTGCATCAAGCCTACCAGGAACTGAAAGACCTGGACCGCCTGAAGTCCGATTTTGTCTCCATGGTCTCGCACGAGCTACGCTCGCCCCTCACCAACATCAGTGGAGCCATAGAGCTCATGCTGGAGGAAGAGGAGCTGAGCGATGAGTACGTGCGCAGGATGCTCGGCGTGGTGGGCGACCAAACACAGCGTCTGATCAGGCTGGTGAAAGGCGTGCTGGATGTCTCTCGCATAGAGGCCGGCAGGCTGCACCTGGACCGCAAAGCAGTGGACATCCTGCCCGTCATGCAGCGCGTGATGCAGAGCCTTCAGCCGACCACCGTCTTCCACTGGTTCGAGCTGCCGAAGGTGGACAACTGCCCGCCCGTCTGGGGGGACGAGGACCGCATAGAGGAAATGATCTTCAACCTCTTGGACAACGCCATCAAGTTCTCCCCTTCCGGAGGACCGATCACCATCGAAATGGAGGTGGATGACTGCGAGACCACCGTTTCCATCACCGACCCAGGTGTGGGCATACCGGCTGACAAACTGGATCGAATCTTCTGGAAGTTTCACCGCCTGGACAGCGAGGATTCCCGTGAAACCTACGGGCACGGACTGGGCCTCTACATAACCAAAGGGTTGGCAGAGGCCCACGGGGGCAGGATCTGGGTGGAGAGCACAGAGGGACACGGCTCGACGTTCAGCTTCACACTGCCGCTGGCTTCCAAGTCCGGTTCGGACCACGAGGCAGCCCTGACGGCGGCCACTCCCAAGGGCAGAGAATGAGCGACACTGTACTGATCATAGATGACGATCCGACCCTGGTAGACCTGCTCAGCCAGTCGCTCTGCAAGGCGGGGTACCGGGTGCTCGGCGCCTCCAACGGCATAGATGGCCTGCAGATGCTGTACAAGAATAGCGTGGACCTTGTCATCCTGGACGTGATGATGCCTCGCATGGACGGCTGGGAGACCTGCACTCGCATCCGGGACATATCCGACGTGCCGGTGATCATGCTTACGGCCAAAGACGAGGAAGCAGACGCCCTCAAGGGTTTTCAGTGTGGAGCAGACGACTATGTCACCAAACCCTTCAGCTTCGCCGAGTTGACGGCTCGCGTCAAAGCCGTCATTCAAAGGTCGGGCAAGGCCCGGACCGAGCCGCAGAGAAATGTGTACATCTTCAACGAACTGGTCGTCGATGCTCACAATTCGCAGGTTGCTGTGCGCGGCAGGCCGGTGAGCCTGACGCCCACCGAGTTTCAACTACTCCTCACCCTGGCTCAGAACGCCGGTCGCATCCTTTCTCACGAGCAGTTGCTCAGTCAGGTCTGGGGCCCCGAGTACGTGGGGGAACCCGGGTACGTGAAGCGCTACATCTGGTACCTGCGGCAAAAGATCGAGGAGGACCCCAGCAATCCCGAATACATCCTCACGGAGCGAGGCTTCGGCTACAGGCTGGGCGACTGAGCCACCACTCCTACCCAGACCAGAGCCTCAAATCCCATCAGCCCCCACTACCGACTGCCCCTCTCAATGGTACCATTGGTCTATTGAAAGGACTCTTGCACCCCGGTATAATCATGGCACAGCCACCTTTGCAGACGGCCGCCGTACTTGCGACGCGGACGTCTTCGATGTCTATACGGCGGTCTCTGGGCCCATTTTGGCAGGAGGAGGGCGATGGAACTCCCAGGAAGAGGCAACTCCAGGCTCCACGTTACCCTGGTGGCCGCAGGCTTGATAGCGGCACTACTCACCCTGGCCCACACCATCTCGGCACACGAGCTGCGCAGCCCCGACTCATGCGGGTGGATTAAGCAGGTGTGGATCAACGACGTACAGCCCGGGCACTACGTAACCGAGAGTACTCCTGGATACTTCGGCGTGGTAGTCAGCGACACGATCCATGTGCGAGACCGACTGTGGTGCGACTTCGACTACGAGTGGACACTCCACGAATACTGGGATCCAGACCTGCTCTCGCTCTGGGATTGGCAATCGACTTCCGGTGCCGTAGACACCGACTCGGGATGGTTGGAGTGGTGGGGCGACCAATCCGCCAGTCAATGGGTCCAGTTGGACAAGTACTTGCACGTGGACGAACCGGGCTGGGTCTCCACCGCGATCTCGGAGACGGCGGAGCTCAGATACCAGGGCGGGTCAACGGTGAGTAGCAGACACCTGCCTTTCTATTTGTTGGAACTGGTTGAGGGTGGCGACGCACCCTCCAGCTACAACCACTCCGCCATCTCCATGACCACCCACATCACCGGCACAGTGGCCAGTTTTCCAGTAGTGTGGGACTGGGATGGCAACATGGCTGCCACGCCCCCCAGCTACGGCTTCTGTCATTGGTCCAGCCTTGTCCCTTCGTATCTGGGTATCACCGTCACCCACGAGCTCGACGCCGACCTGATGCCAGACAGGGACGGGGTGACCAACATCGATCCTGCCACCTACACCCCCGATCGGGATGGTGCCGACGACGGGGTCACCTTCCCCTCCCTGCTCCCCCACTGCGGCACTGCCACAGTCAACGTGGTGGGCCAGAACAACCTCGGATCCGACCTCTACCTGAACGCCTGGGCGGACTGGAACCGGGACGGGGACTGGGACGATCCCTCTGTCTGTGAATGTGAGACTAACGAATGGGTGATCCAGGGGTACACCGTAGCCCCAGGCCACTTCGACCTCAATATCCCCATCACCCCCTGCCATCCGGTCCCGGACCCCACGGAACCCCTGTGGGCCAGGGTGACCCTCAGTGACCAGGCGTCCCTGTCCGAAGAACCCTGGATCTACGGTGGACAACCCCACCCGGCCTCCACTGCCTGTTTCTGGGAGGGTGAGACCGAAGACTACTTGGTCGAACCTGAGTTGATCCCCGAGTGTGGGTGGGATAAGCAAGTCTATGTCAATGACGAGTTGGCAGGAGAGTGGGATGAAGGCCCCTTCGCCGTGGCCGTCAGTGACACCGTAACCATCTCTGAAAGCCTCACCTGCAATTTCGGGTTCGACTGGACCCTAGTGGAGGAGTGGGAGGACCCGTTCCTCTCGCTGGTCAGCTACGACCTGAGCCACGGCACCGTAATCTCGGACACCGGCTGGTTCGAATGGTCGGCCGGCTACGCTCCGCCAGGAATACCCGTGACCCTGACCAAGACCTTGCATGTGGATGAGCC
>DATEXS010000196.1:0-18703 GCA_035256725.1 Anaerolineae bacterium | reverse complement strand
TGCCGGTCAGTGAATTCGCCTCCGTGCGCATCACGGAGGCGTTGGAGTATGACCTGATCGGCTACCGGGAGTGATTGAATCTCGCGGGCGCGCGTTCTCTCAGTCGAAGAGGGCCGTGCTCAGGTATCTCTCCCCGCTGTCCTTATCCCCCACTTTGCCTCCTCGCTCACCTGTTATGGATCCTCCGCGGCTGCTGCCTTGCCGCAGTCCTATGGGCAGTCACCGTCGATCTCCTCTTGGAGCTTGCGGTGAGCTCTGCATCGTACCCACCAAGCTCCGTCATCCGTCCTCTTTCTTGCTGCTCCTCCTGCATCTTGCCCGCTGGTGAGATGCTACACACTGCGCATATGCGATCTGCGCACCCACTCCCAGACCATGCCTCGCTGGGGCGCAAGCAAGAACGCAACCAGGAAAATGACCGTAGCGGTGAGCACCACCACTGCCCCGGAGGCGACATTTATGTAGAAGCTGAGGTAGAGTCCGGCAACACTGGAGAAAGCACCAATGGCCGCAGACACGGCCATCATCGTGCTTAGACGTCGCGTGAGTAGATAAGCCGTCGCGGCTGGTGTCACCAGCATCGCCGCGACCAGGCCCACTCCGACTGTCTGCAATGATACAACGATCGTCAGTGCTAACAGAATCAGCATGACGTTGCGCAGGAGTTCAGCAGGCAAGCGTAACGTGGCTGCTAGCACCGGATCGAAGGAGATAACCAGGAACTGCTTGTACAGCAGCGCGATGGTCGCCAGCACCAAACAACCCAGAGCGGCGGTCAGCCAAAGACTACTCACGGTCACACCCAGAACGTTGCCAAACAGGATGTGGGTCAAGTCTACGGCGTATGTTCTGATCGTACTGATGAGGGCCACCCCCAGTGAAAGCGCTCCGGCGAACACAACGCCGATCGCTGTATCTTCTTTTATGGCGCCATGACGAGAAAACACGCCTATGGCCAGCGCAACCACCACAGCGGCTAATAGGGCGCCGACCATCAGGTCGCCCTTGAGCAAGTAGGCTATGGCCACACCAGGTAGAATCGCATGGGCCAGGGCGTCGCCCAGAAAGGCCATGGAGCGCAGAATCACGTAGCATCCCACCACGGCACAGAGCACACCGACCATCAGTGAAGCCAAGAATCCACGCTGCATGAAACTGTATGCTAGTGGAGCAGTTAACAGGTTCAGCATCTTTTCTCGGTGTGTACCTCCTCATGCGGAGCGCAGCACTGATCCACAACCACCAGGTCCTTCAAGAACAGCGCCTGCCCCCCAAAGGCCTCAGTGACGGCCTCGGTCGTGAACACCTGTGCTGCGGGACCGTAGGCGATCAATCGGCGATTGAGCAACGCGATTTGCTCAAAGCGTGCCGAGGCCAAGTTCAAGTCGTGGGTGGAGACCATCACCGTAACCGCTTGCGCCTGTAGCTGATCCAGCAACGCCAGGCTGGCCTCCCGAGCAGAGAGGTCCACGCCTGTGAACGGCTCATCCATTAACAGAATGTGCGGTTCCTGGGCCAGCGCACGCGCCAGGAAGACCCGCTGCTGCTGCCCGCCCGAAAGCTCCCCGATAGCGTGTTGCGCCAGATCGGCTATGCCCATCTGTTCCAGACAGCGTCGCACGACAGCAAGGTCGTGGTTCCCAGGACGCCCAAACCAGCCCAGTCGGCCATAACGCCCCATCATCACCACATCAGCGACGGTCACTGGAAAGCGCCAGTCTATCTCCTCACGCTGGGGAATATAGGCCACCTCATCCTGGTGATGTCCGAGGGGCTTGCCATGAATCAGGATGCGGCCTTGACGCAAGGGGAGCAGCCCCACCAACGCCTTGAACAGGGTCGACTTGCCGGCTCCATTCGGTCCTACCACCGCCACCCGTGCCCCATGGGGCACGTGGAGAGTCACATCGTGCAGGGCCAAGTGACCGTTGTAGGTTACTGAGATACCCTCGATCCGCAGGCCGCCCTGTTCCTCGGTTTCGGTTTTGAGTTCCTGGCGTTCCATGACAGACACCTCTCCTTACAGACAAACGGGCAGCCCGTGTTACCCCAGAGCCTCCACGATGATGCTCGTGTTGTATTTCATCATCTCGATATAGGTAGGCGCCGGCCCCTCGGGATCGGTCGTCGAGTGCGTGTATAGCTGCGTAACGACCCGCACGCCCGTCTCCTGGGCGATTTGTTGCGCCAACTGGGAATTGGCCCCTGTTTCCAAGAAGATCGCCGCCACGTCGTGTCCTCTGATCTGTTCCACCAGTGCTGCTATCTGCTGGGCCGACGGTGATGAGCCTGTGCTGACGCTGGGCAAGATCGTGCCAACGATTGTGAAACCGTAACGCTCGGCGAAGTAACCCAGGCTCTCGTGGTTGGTCACCAGGAGACGACGCTCGGCCGGAATCCGCTCCACCTGAGCCGCGATCCACGAATCGAGTTCTTCGAGCCGTGCGGTGTAAGCGGCGGCGTTGGCCGTGTATGTCGCAGAGCCCTCAGGATCAGCCCCGATCAGGCCCTCGCGGATGTTCTCCACGTACTGGACGACGTTGTTGGGATCCAACCAGAAATGAGGATCAACCTCACCTTCGTGCCCTATACGGCCAGTCAGCCCTGCGGAGGCTTCGATCACCTCATGTTCACCGCCTACATTCTCCAACAACCTATCCAGGGGGGTCTCCAAACCAGCTCCATTGGTGATCAGCACGTCGGCGTTGGTCACCTTGGTGACGTCGCTGGGTGTAGGCTCGAAACCATGGGGGTCCACTCCTAGGGGCATCAGCGCTTCGACCCCTGACCGGTCACCCACAACGTTCTGGGCGATGTCGGCCAGAAAGGTCTCGACAGCCAGGACGTTCAGCCGCGGAGCCTTCGCGCCCTCCTGAGTAGGCATAGTTCTGGACTGGCAGCTGGCAGCGAACGCCAGCACTGCCAGCATGGATAGTATGGTGAACGCCGTGTGAGCTCGTTTCTTCATCTTCTGTTTCCTGCTGACTGCGAGTCTCCATGCTCTGCAGACAACAAGGTCACCCTGCCTCTGCTCGGCAGTCGGGGCAAAGGCCGGACAACTGGAGGAGATGATCATCTATCCGATATCCCGTCCTAGCCTCGATCCACTCAATGAGCGGTTCCAGATTCTCTTCGCCCGGGAATTCAACCACTCGATTACAGCCCTGGCAGATCAGTGCGTGCCGGTGGCCGCACGAGGTAGCGACATAGCCGTGACAATCCCCCTCCAAATGAACCCGGCGTACGAAACCCAGCTCACTGAGCACTTCCAAGGTTCTATATACAGTGGTCAAGCCCAATCCCGGGCAGACTCGGCCTGCCCGCTCAAACACCTGTCCGGGGGTCAGATGCTCTTGCGCCTCATGTACCACAGCAATCACAGCCAGACGCTGTTGCGTCAGCTTGTGGCCACGGTTGCGCAGCCCCCGAGCCATGGTCATCTCTCGCACCTGGACTTCCTCCGGCTAGTTGAAAAAGTCTTTCACTTGGCCCCATCATACCCTTTCCCTGTCGCCCTGTCAAGACAAGAAAAGGGCATGGAGTGCCGACACTCCATGCCCCATGCAGCCTGGAAACCTGGCCACAAGGCTATCCTATTCTAGATACACGTGATAACTGTAGCTGGCTGCCTCCGTGGTCGAGGGTGCCATTGCCGAGATGACCAGCACCGCCCGGTCCACCACAGTGCCCAGACCCTCCACCACGATCCGTCCCTGCCGGGCCTCACTTATGGGCATCCGCTCGATTTCCGTATCCTTGCCAAGCGTGATCACCTGGACAGCCCAATCCTGTGGGACGACGTTGGCGGACCGTATGAAACCATCGGCCAACCAGCCACCATCTATCTCTGCGCCTTCCGTGTACGCTAGCTCGGGAATGGCTATGTCATCCACACAAAACCCGGGGTCATTGTAGGCATCGTCTGTTACGTACTCGAAGCGCAGGAGGATCTCGCGTCCGGCATAGGGCGACAGGTCCATACTCTCGTTGATCCACTCGGGCCGCTCCCCTCCTCCACTTATGCCAGTGTATGCCTGGCCGAAGCTATTTCCATACGGGTTGCTGTCAGTGGTGTATCGCCCCTGAAGTATGTCCCAGTTGCGCCCGCCGTCCGTCGATATCTCTACGTAGGCGTAGTCATAGTCATCCTCGATATCGTACCAAGTCCAGAACTCCAGAGTGGCCGCCTCCAAGCCACCAAGGTCAAAACCTCTGGTCAAGGTCATGTTGCTCACGTCGCCCCTGTTAGACCACCACTGGTAGCGCCCGCTGTAGGGCTCGTTGTCCACCAGCCTCACCTCCGTGGACCCAGAGAACTCTATCACCAGGTCCCCTCTTCCGGGATACAGCTCCACATAGTCGGCAGCAAACTGGTGAACAGTGCTGGTTTGGGTGTCCGGATAGCGGCTGTGACGATGGTCAACGGCGACGGTCTGGGCCAGGTCAATGCCCTGGTATCCGTATCGCCCGTCTCCCAGGCTGCTATCGTTCACGAAGTTGGCTACGACCCAATCCGCAAACACCTCCTCGGGCGTGAGGTCAAGGCCATTGGCGGCCAGTACCCCGTCCAGGCCTGCCATGCCATCAGCCGGCGTGGCGGTCAGCTCCCTCATCAACTCGGCCCCGAAGCGTTCCGCGAAGTAGTACACGAAGAGATGGGAAGCGTCATAGTACACGCCTGCTTGCTCTATCTCATCCGCCCAAGCCGTGAGCTGGGTGTCCGGCTCGGATGGAAACCAGTTGATCCAGGCCTCGAACCCGTTCAGCGTCTCGGCTGTCTGTGCGCATCCCTCATTCACCCAGGTATCTTCGTTGGGATCGACGTTCCAGTGAATCATGTGCTGGAACTCATGAGCGAGGATCCTGTCATACTCCTCGGTCCCAGGGGGGACATACCCAACGTTGATGTAGACCATCTCCTTCTCGTTGCTGAACCGGTTCACACTCCTGGGGTACTCATCGTTGCTGGAGTAGTAGCCGCCTACGCTTGGGAGATACGCGCTCAGAACGTGGATGTGCACGTCATTATCTACGCCGGGGCTCCACTCCGAGCCGAAGTACTGACGATTGGTGGGGTATATGCGCTCCTCGAACACCTGAGCGGAGGCCTCTATGCCCTCTTGATCGACGTCCAGGTCCTGTTGGACCCACATGTAGACGTGGGGAGTGGCATGCCGTAGCACAGCCTCTATTGACACATAGGTATCAGCTAACTCCTCGTCGTTTACCCAGAAGGTCTCGATCTGACCTACCACGTACTCAGGAACCGTTTCATTGACTACCCGCGGCACGGGACCAGTGCGCTTGAGCCGCTCTGTAAGGGAGTATGGATCTCGCGCCGCAACGGTTGTCTGCCTTAGCAATTCCGCGGTGCCTAACGCCTCTTCGCTTACCGCACTCCGCGACACCGTGGGGACTATCTCAGGCTCGTCCACTGCCGAGATGGTTTCCCTGACCAACAGCATGGAGGCGAGGAATACGTCAAACGCAAGGCACATGCAGAGGCACAGCCCAAGGGTCGATAAGGCGAGGACGTACTTGCGCAAGGCTTTCTCCTTATGCAGGCTCAGCCCTGCCGCACCACTACGGACACTTCACACGGAGTTGGATAGTTGCCGTCGCTTTTCACCACTGTGAGGCGCAGCGTCACCGGCCCTGACAAGTCGCCGGTGGGCCAGGCTACCAGTACACCGTTCTCCACCGGGGAGTACTTCAGGTCGTCTATCACGTGGAACTCGCTTCCGCCCTCCCCAAAGCCGAATTCCACTTTGTAGTACCCGAAGTCCTCAATCGTAGCCGTCCCTCTGATCTCCACCACCCCCCCTACCGCCTGGTTGACGCCAGGGTAGGTGATGCGAACCTTGGGATCTGGGCAAGACGCCGGCACCACAGGGACAGTGGGACTCGCCTCGGGGGTGGGCGTCCAGGGCGGAGTAGGTCGTACAAGGGGCCCTCTGGTGGGAGAGATTGTGGGGGTCGGTGGTCGGGGCGTGTCGGTGGGCGTAGAAAGGACGATTGGCCCCTCCGGAGTGCTGCTGCCTACGACAATACCCAAGCTAGGCGCCAGATATAGATCGACCAAGGCCACCAGGCTGACGATCAACAGCAAACCCACGATGGTGAAGATGGCGCGGTACGCCCGGCCTGTGGCAACCTCCTTTTCGATGGTGAAAAGAGAAGCGCCCCTCTCCCTTTTCGCCAGGTAGATTACTCTAAGATAGACGAGAATGGTCAGGGCACAGGCGATGTATATCCAGATCGCGAAGTTGTCAATTAGCTCGATTACTACCGTCATGGATGCACCTGAGGCAACGCGCCTATTCTACCACCCCTGTTCCGCCGCTGTCAAAAAGGGAACGAAGGCCTTTTCTTCGTTCCCCACCATGCGGGCCGCACGACCACTGCCCTATGCTTCGTCCAGTCGGTCTATGATTCTCCGGATCAGTGCCCTCAGTTTGGGAACCACCCTGTCCCCCGCCTCGAGAACCTCCTGGTGTAGGCTATCCGTGGTCCCTTCCTTCTCCTCACCCTGCTCGCCAGGGGCGCGAATGACGTTGCTGATGTGGGATAGTCCCAGGACCCTCATCCCCTCGTGACGAGCCACAATCACCTCGGGCACAGTGGACATACCCACCGCGTCGGCCCCGATCTTTTGTAGGAACCCGACGTCCGCAGGGGTCTCGAAAGTGGGCCCCGCGGACATAACGTAGGTTCCTTGCCGGAGGCTGATACCCAGTTCGTCCGCAGCCGCTAGGGCGAGTTGCCGTAGCCCCAAATCATAGGCCTGCGACATATCGACGAAACGCGGACCAAGGCGCTCGTCGTTGGGACCCCGTAGCGGGTTCAGTCCCGCCATACCCACCAGGTTGATATGATCCGTGATAAGCATCAGGTCGCCCGCTTGCCAGTCCTGCCGCAATCCACCAGCCGCATTGGTCACGATCAACGTGTCGGCGCCCAACCTGTGGAGAACGCGTATCGGGAAGGTGATCTTCCCTAGTGAGTGCCCTTCATAGAAGTGAACGCGCCCCTGCAAAAGAGCGATCCCCTTCCCCGCCACTTCGCCGGTTACCAGCTTCCCTGCATGGCCTGGAACGGTGGCAGAAACGAAATGGGGGATATGGGCGTATGGTAGCGTCGAACTCCCCGCTATCTCCTCTGCCAGGCCACCGAGGCCCGAGCCGGTAATTAGCACCACACGGGGTAGCCGCTCTATGCGCTCGCGCAGGTATCCGGCGCTCTCGCCTATCTGCTCCCAGCCTAGATTCTCTTCAGCCACGGTCCCCAGCCTCGATCTGCTCAGAGTTTGGCCAACAGGGCCTTCTTCTTCTCCTGAAACTCCGAGTCGCTGATGACCCCTTTTCTTCTCAGCTCATCCAGCTCGGCGATGAGTTCAGGGATGTCACCTCTGGAAGGGGCCTCCTCTGCTAACACCCGACCAGCCCTACCCTCGAACACGTCGAGCCCGCTCAGGCCTTCCTTCTGGTCGAGCATCTGGGTCTTGAACCTCACCGGGTGGGCGATCCGTCGGAAGATATTCACTCCTATCTCGCTCGCAGTTAGGATTTGCAGGTCTCCGTAGTTCAGCATTCTGCCCGCAGCCGACTGCTCCAACACTACATCGTTGACCTTTTCCAGCGAGGAGTCGATGGAATGTTTGTTGATGATCCCCTCGAGTTGTATCACTCTCCTGTTAGTGATCACGTACTGCTCGTTCCACCAGTTCAGCAGATCCACCGTGATCCTCCAGAAAGGATAGACCAGCACCAGCAACAGTACCAGCGAGAGGCCATCCAGTGGGGTGGCTACGGCCAAAACGATGGTCACCAGGAGTATGAGCGTGGAGACCACACCCCACAGGGCCACTGTGCGAAAGATGAGCGTCCAGTGCTGCCTCTCTTTGAGGACGATTTTCTCTTTCTCACCCATCAATCCCTCTAGATACCCCATCGCGTCGCAACTCCTTTACCTGATAGATGTCCGAAGCCCCGCGGCAGACGTTTATCCTCCCGGCTACTTCGCCCGGGGATGTGCATCATCATAGGCCTCTCTCAGCCTCTCGCTGCTCACATGCGTGTAGACCTGAGTGGTCGCGATGCTGGTGTGGCCCAACAACTTCTGCACATTGATCAGGTCGGCATCCCGATCCAGCATATGGGTGGCGAAAGAGTGCCGCAGAGTGTGCGGGCTAATCTCCTCGGAGAGCCCGGCCTGGTCTACGTATTCCTTGAAGATCAGCCAAAGCCCCTGTCGGGTCAACGACATCCCTCGCATGTTCAAGAAGAGGCTCTCCTCGCTAGCATCCTTGACAAAGTGAGCGCGCGCCTTGTCCAGATACTCACGAAGCGACGCTACGGCCCGTTGGTGTATGGGGATCACCCTCTCTTTGGAGCCTTTGCCCCAGCACCGCACAGAGGCGGAGGCAAGGTTGAGGTCGTCCACCTTGAGGGCCACCAACTCGCTGACCCTCATCCCCGTCGCATAGAGCAGCTCCAGAATCGCCTGGTCGCGAAGACTCTTGTAGCTGGAGAGCTTTGCGGGTTCAGCCAGCAATCGCATGACCTGCTCCAAGGTCATCGGTCTGGGAAGATGCTTCTTCACCTTCAAGGAGTCGAGCGTAGCAGTGGGATCATCTCTAATCAGGCCCTCGCCTACCAGGAAATGGAAGAAGGACCTGATCGCTGCCACCTTGCGGGCCGAGGTGGCAGATGCGTACTCCCGGTCACCCTTCAAATACATGATGTAAGAGACGATGTCCTTTTTCTCCACCCGCCTCCACAATAGTTCGTCGTCGCCGCCGTAGCGCCTTTTTAGATACTCCTCGAACTGGTCCAGGTCCACGCGATAGGCGGAGATCGTATTCTCCGAGCAGCCCCTCTCAGCGGACAAGTAAGTCAGGAACTCGTCTATCCTACTCACCGGACTTCCCCCCGAGGTCTTCTATAGGCCGCCGGTAAACCTCGAAGCATTCTACCACAACTTACCATAAAGACCAAATGACAGATCCCTCAGGCGTGCAGAACCCGCCGCCACGCCCCAGCAAACAAGGAGTCAACAGCCTCAGCCTGGCCTCCCCTCTCCTTCAACGTGCCTCCTCGGCAGCCGCCCCAGCCTGGCTCGACCTCCGCCAGACCCTCACGATCAGAGAATCAGCATCGCGTCCCCAAAACTGTAGAAGCGATACTCGTGCTCTATAGCCTGGCGATATGCCTTCTCCAACAAGTCTTTGCCGGCAAACGCTGCCACCAGAAGAAGAAGCGTCGATCGAGGCAAGTGGAAATTGGTCAGGAGACCGTCCACCACCCTGAAACGAAAGCCCGGATATATGAACAGGTCGGTCCAACCTTCGTACGGAGCCACCGCTTGGTGCCCGCCACCTGTGGGGCCTTGGGCAGCGGACTCCAATGCCCTGACCACCGTTGTGCCCGCCGCTACCACCCTCTCGCCAACAGCCTTCACGTGGTTCACCACCTGTGCCGTCGCCGCCGGCACAGCGCAATACTCGCTGTGCATGGGATGGTCTTCTGGCCTCTCTTCGCGTATCGGTAGGAAGGTGTCGGTCCCAACATGCAGTGTCAGGAAGGCGAACCCTACACCCTCGCGCCCCAGAGAGTCCATGAGGCCAGGCGTGAAGTGCAGACCGGCCGTAGGGGCGGCCGCCGAGCCTTCTTTCGCCGCGTAGATGGTCTGATACCGTTCGGGATCCTCGAGATCCCTATGGATGTAGGGTGGCAGAGGTATCGAACCCAGACGCTGGAGGAATAGCTCCACCGGCTGCTCGAACCGGACCAGACGACCGCCGGAGGGGATCCGCTCGCCGAGCTCTGCCCGCAGGATCGCCTCGCCATCCTCTTGACTGTCGCCGGAGAACTCCACCAGCCCGCCGACAGGCACGCGGCGGCCCCTGGTTAAAGCCTCCCAGCAGGTATCGTCCCTCTTGACGGTGAGCAATAGCTCCACCTTGCCCCCGCTAGGGACCTTGTGACCCAACAGACGGGCAGGGATCACCCTTGTGTCGTTGCAGACCAGCAGATCGCCAGAATGGAGGTAGTCGCCCAGGTCGCGGAATCGTGCATTGCTGATGGAGTGGTCCGCACGCCTCACCACCATCAACCGCGAAGCATCCCGAGGTTCGATGGGGGTCTGCGCAATCAGGCGAGATGGCAGTTCGTAGTCGAAGTCCGCAGTCTTCACTTCCGCAGCAGCCACAGAATGAGATTCAGAACCAGGGTAGCTAGGACGCTGACGATAACCCCCGTAACCAGAGGGAAGTAGCAGGAGACGTTGCCCCACCGCAGACGAAAATCGCCAGGCAGCCTTCCCGCCAGGGGCACCCTCGCCAACAGCAGCAGTGTCAGAGCGACTACCACCAGCGCCCCGCCAAGGATCAACAGCATCCTGCCCAGTGATTCCAGCGGATTCACGAGTAGCCAGCCCACCCCTTGCGCTGATAGATGAAGAGGAAGCTACTTAGGGAGGGATCCTCGGTCCATGCCACATCCAGCCGGTCATACAAATCGGAACCTTCCAGGAAAGGCGCCGAGGCAATGATCAGGTCCGGCTGTTTCCACATGATGTAGTCAAAATCGAGTTTCTCATGGCCGGGAACTCCGCTTCCCATCTCCTCGACCTTGATGTGAGCGGTGTGCACGTCATTCACCCCAAACATGTCCAAAGTCCGTAGCCCCGAATAGAAGGGGATCTGGCCGGCCGCGTCCACGGCTATGTACGTGTCCTCGGGCACGTTCCTGGCCAGCCACTCGCCCATAGCCACCCTGGCGTGTGTGGCCCTGGCCGCTTGAAAAGGGGTCACGAACAACTCGTGCTCGCCATGCAAGGAGGTCGAATTGAAGAGAATCGTACACCACAAGGCCAGAACGGCCAGCGCAGATGCCCGCAAGGCGGCTATCGCCCCCCCAGACTGTGTCACCCTGCCCGCCAACCTTTTCACCGTGGCGTAGGTCTGTGTAAGGCCGGTGGCTACGAGCATGTATCCCGGCGGCAGCAAAGGCACGAAGAAGCGCCCGACCGACCAATCACCCCCCACATAGACGATGTAGCCCAGATAGACCATTACCACGACCAGCACGGCGGTGAGCCAAAACGAGATTCGCCTCTTGAACGCGGCCACCAGGGCCAGGAGGGTCAGCAGCCAGCCGAGATGCAGACGGCCGAAGGTGGCGATGTGGCGGAGGCCACGCTGATACTGGGCCCCGACGTCCTGCACTGTCACCTTGGCATAGAAGGTATTGGGCAGGAGAAACCCGTAGTAGTAATAGCGCCATAGGAAATACGGCAGGTAGAGGCCCAGAAAGGCCCCTGCCTTGGCTATGTCCGCTGAGGCGAGCAACTGCCTGCGAACAACTAGCCGGCCCAGCACCTGATGCAGCATGAGGACTGCGAATACCAGCACCCCCTCCGGGCGCGTCATCGCCGCGAGCGCCAGCAGAGCTCCAGAGAGCAAGCCTGGCTTGCCCCTCTGCCATTCCCATACGTGGCAGGCAAGGGCGCTTAGCACCAAGAAGGCGAACATCGAGGTCTCCATGCCGCTCACCGCCCATAAAGCAAAGGACCCGTCCACCGCCAGACACAAGCTGGCGATAATCGGTATCATCGGCTCTGTGGGCGAAATCAGGCGGAAGAACTGGTACACCATCCACAGCGTCGCCACGCTAAGGGCCGCCCCGAGGACGATGGAGACCGCAGATGGATCAAAGCCCAGGCGCATGAAAGCTGCCAGGATCACCGTCCACAGGAAGTTGGTGTATCCCTCAACCTTCTCCCCTGGATTGAACACCAGACCCTGCCCTGTCACCAGATTCTGAGCATACCGGAAGGAGATGAAGGCATCATCGACGGCAGCGCCACCCAGATCCCGGTAGTAGAACCCCTCATGAGCCAAGAGAATCAGAGAGGCCAGGGCCACGTAGATCCAACGGTGCCTGGGAAGTCTGGTCTTCACTATTGAAGAACGGTCAGTCATCCCGCCGTTCGGACACCTCCCAGGCGATATTTGTCCCGGAGTACCGTTCCCACTCACTGTAGATGCAGCCACAGTATTGCTGCCGATAGAGGTCGTGCTCCCGAGTCAACCGCCCCCTCTCACTCCATCCACGCCTGAAGTTCTCGAAATAGAACTCCACGTGGTGTTCCTCGCCCGCTGCTGTCCCCGCCTGCCGCAACAAATCCTGGTCCTGGTGAGTGCTGATCAGGAGCGTGGTGGTGAAAGCATCGAAACCTTGTGCAGCCGCCACCTGCGCCGTGCGACCAAGTCTCAGCTCGTAACACAGGCGACACCGCTCCCCGTGAATCTCTCTACCGGCCACCAGCCGTAGGAAATCAAGCATCTCATATTCCCGCTCTTCCACCAGGCGCAGCCCTGCTGACTCCGCGTAGGCTTGCATGCTGGCTAGCCTGCGTTGGTGCTCAGAGTAGGGATGGATATTGGGATTGTACCAGAGGCCACTGACCTCGAAGCCCTGGTCACGGAGGCGCCCGATGGTGTACGTGGAGCAGGGGCCGCAGCAGGTGTGCAGCAGGATGCTCTTTCCCTCACCAACCTTCCGCTGCTGAGGGGATTCTTCTGGCGCCGCCAGCTCGACTTCGTAAGATACCTGAATGGTGAGAGGATGGTCACAGACCAAAGTCGCCTTCCCATCGGCCACAAGCCGCCTAGCCCTGTCAAGGGCACACGGCGACAATCGCCTTCCCTCACTATCAAGAACCTGTGCTTTACTCATGGGGATATCGGCAGAGCTTACAACAGGCGAGGTTGTGGCATCTCCCTGTCGTAGAGGATACCCAGGTGTCCATAGGCCAACTTGGTGGCCACCCGGCCTCGAGGGGTGCGACCTATGAATCCCAGTTGCAGCAGGTAGGGCTCATAGACATCCATGATCGTGTCCGCTTCCTCACAGATGGAGGCGGCGATGGTCTCGAGCCCCACAGGTCCACCGTCGAATTTGAGGATGATGGTCTCTATCACTCGTCGGTCTATGTCATCAAGCCCGAGCGCATCTATCTCCAGCATGCTCAGCGCCTCTCGCGCCACCTCCAGCGTGATCACACCGTCGGCCCTGACCTGCGCGTAGTCTCGTACCCGCCTCAACAGTCGGTTGGCCACCCGAGGCGTGCCTCTGGCCCGCTTGGAGACTTCTTCTATCCCGCCCTCGTCAATCTCCACGCCCAGCAGCTTTGAGGAACGCTGCACGATCTTGCTCATCTCCTCCTGATTGTAGAAATCGAGGCGATGGACAACCCCGAAGCGCTCGCGCAGCGGGGCGGTGAGCAGGGCGATCCTGGTTGTCGCCCCGATGACCGTGAAGCGAGGCAAGGGCAGATGTATCGTCCTGGCGCTTGGGCCTTTGCCGATCACGATATCCAGAGCGTAGTCTTCCATCGCGGGGTAGAGTCGCTCCTCCACAGGGCGGCTGAGGCGGTGCACCTCATCGATGAAGAGAATATCTCTTTCGGCCAGATTGGTGATAATGGCAGCCAAATCCCCTGCTCTTTCCAGGGCAGGCCCGGAAGTGACCGTGATCTTGACACCCATCTCCTCGGCAAAGATGTGCGCCAGAGTGGTCTTTCCCAAACCTGGAGGCCCGTAAAGAAGCACGTGGTCGAGGGAATCGCCCCTGCCCTTCGCGGCCTCCAGCAGAATACCGATGTTCTCCTTGGCCTTGGCCTGTCCGATGAACTCCAGGAGAGTGCGCGGGCGCAGGCTCGCCTCGTGAGCCGTGTCCTCCCCTCTCACTCTCGCAGAGACAATCCTCTCTTCAGCCACCTTGACCTCCGGCACTTGACAATTATATCCGAGCCGATCGGATTGGCAAAGGCCGTCGCCAGGGTAGAGCGAAAAGGGGAGCTTTCGGTAGAATTTGAAAGCAAAGAGGACCTTTCTCATGCCCGTGTGTGCCCACCCTAATTGACATTGCGGCCGAAATACTGTATATAATAAAGGTCTGTAAGTACCATACCGACGCTGGAAAGGGTGCCCGCTGTCATCGCGACAGCGGGCGATTGCACTCAGGCAGAGATCGACTGGGAGGACGTCTTGACCGAGGAGAAGTGGGGCCAGGTCAGGGAGAAGCTGGAGGCCGAACAGGCGGAGACAGTGGCCGAGATGAGCCACTTGAAGGAAGTGCTCAAATACGAACTGGAGGCTGATCCGGAGGAGGGAGATCCCGACCTGTACGAGCGGGAGAAGATCCTGGCTCTCTTGGGCAACCTGGAGGAGAAGCAGTACTCCCTTTCCCACGCATTGACCATGATGGACGATGGTACTTATGGCAAGTGCGAGGTCTGCGGTCAGGAGATAGGCGCAGAACGCCTGGAGGCCCTGCCCTACACGACCTATTGCGTCAACTGCAAGGCGCTGGTGGAAAGGGGCATTGTCGCACGACCAGCTAGAGAACTAGCTCGCTGAAGCCGGCCAGATTATCTGCCCGCTCTTCACATCGCGCACACCGTCAGGCGTCAGCCTTATCCAGGGCAACATGGAGAAGGTCAGGAAGCCTATCGTGAAGACAGGGTTCTCCAGAGAGCATCCCATCTTCTGCAGTAGACGATTCATCTTGGCTATCTGAGCAGCAAGTTCCCCCAGCGGTTCGTCTGACATGAGGCCACCCATGGGGAGTGGGATCTCCGACTTGACTTCCCCCCCATGGGCCAGCACCAGGCCCCCGCCCAAGTCTCGCATGCGGCTCAAGGCGAGTACCATGTCCGACTCGCTCCGCCCGATCACCATGGGGCGGTGCGGCTCGTGCGCCAGGCTGGAAGCCAGGCCGCCCACCGGCGCCCCGAAGCCAGTCAGAAACGCTGTCCTGAAGCCCGGCAACTCCGTGTTCAAAAGCGCAATCTTGAGCACATCGCCGTCCCTGGGCAGTCGTACCCGGCCGCCCTCCACGGATAGCTGGACATCCCGACGTTCGGTGATCGTCCTATCCACAATGTGGATCGTTGGCACTGTGATTGTGCCGTCCGAGCAGGGGCCCAGCACCTCGAAATCGGTCGGGTGGAGTTCCGGCGGAAGAACCCGATGAGGCAACCAGGGCAGGCCCATGGCCTCTTTGGGAAGCGACAGCTCCTCTCCCACATACTCCCCTTCCTGGGCCACGACTTTCCCCTCTGCCACTACCAGCCTGGGCCGCATTCGTCGTAGATCGTCTACGACGGCTATGTCGGCGAACCTGCCTGGCGCGATCCCACCGATTTGTGAGCCCAGTCCCAAGTAGCTTGCTGGATTGACGCTAGCCATCTGGATGGCGACCACCGGGTCCACCCCGCGGTCGATAGTCTCCCGGACCAGGCTCTCCATATAGCCTTGTCTCAAGATCGTGGGAGGGTCCATCCAGTCAGGCGTAAGCATGACCCGGCTGCTGTCCACCGCATTGTCACCGACCAGCATGCCCGCGAGCGAGTCCAGGTCTCGGCGGATTGATCCATGGCGCAGCATCACATACAGGCCCAGGCGCAAGCGATCCCTGGCCTCGCGAGCGTTGATCGCCTCATGGCAGGAGGTTAGCCCAGCGGCAACCAGAGCGTTCAGCTTCTGGAATGAGGCACCCGTGGTGTGCCCCTCGATCCGCTGTTCATGCCGCTGAGCAATGGCGAACTTGGCCAGGAGGTCCTCGTCGCAGGTGACCACTCTCACCCACGGGGTAACCTCAGCGATGGCCCTCATCTCCGGCCTGACCAGCAACGACTCCACCTCCTGCTCGTCGAGCACCGGCCGTCCCTCAGCCTCAGGCAGGGGAGGCGTGGCCACGGGCACGCTGAAGTAGTATTTCAACGGCAAGCCCCTGGTCATGCTCACCAACGCCTCCAGCCCCGGCAAGCCGAGGGCTCCGACCACCTCGTGCGGGTCCGCCATCACCGCCGTGGTGCCGCCCGCCAAGAGATGCGGGGCCAGCGATAATGGATTGGCGAAGAAGTCCACGTGAGCATGGGGATCCACGAGCCCTGGAACCAGGTAGGCGCCACTCACGTCTATCGTCTCTGTGGCCTCCCCGACGCCGTCTATCGACGGCCCGACGTAAGCGATTCGGCCCCCACTGATGGCCACACCCTGGCCCTCCAGTATCTCGCCCGAGTAGACGTTGACTAGTCTACCGTCACGTATGTACAGGTCGGCCGGGTGCTGTCCCAGCGCGACCTTGACCAGCGTCTTGGTACCATCGAGGCTCACCTTTCGGTGCTCGGTCATGTTGGCATTCCTAGTACCCGGGCGGCGTTGCCTCCCAAGATCTTGGCCTTGCTCTCCTCGCTCAGATTAAGCCTCTTAATGGCAGAGATGTTGCCCCTTATGTCCGTCAGAGCCGGCCAATCGGAGCCGAAGAGGATCTTGTCGGCGTTCCGCTCCAGGTTGGGGAAGTAGAGAGGCAGTTTCTGCGGCGGTAGCCCAGTAATCTCCATATACACGTTGTTGTGTAATTGAGCCAGGAAGAAAGCCGCATCGTACCAAAACCCGCGACCGCTGTGCGCCATGATCATGGTGAGCTCAGGAAAGTCCACCACCACGTCGTCCACATATAGAGGATCGCCGTATTTCAGGCGGGCTCCCCGAAACACGGAAGACCCAGTATGTACCATGATCGGCAGCTTCAGCCGCTGCGCCTCGGCGTATAACGGATAGAGACGGGCATCATTGACATAGAAATGCTGATAGGTTGGGTAGAGTTTCAACCCGCGACAACCCAGATCCACCACACAGTGGCGAAGCTCGGTGGCCAGATCAGCCACCAAGTAGGGGTTAATATTGGCGAAGGGGATGAGTCGTTCGCTAGCCTTGCAGAATTCAACAACGCGCTCATTTGGGCTTGTGCCGGTGATCAGCGGGTTCGTCTCGGCCAGGGCGATGGCATAGTCCACGCCCTGCTCGTCCAAATACTCCAGCATGGCCTGAGGGCTGCTCAGCACCTGACGAAGATGGGCGACGGTCTCTTCACCGCCGTAGCCCGCCAGCCAACCCAGAAACCAGTCGGTGTACTCATCGGCGGTCGTTACGTGGAAGTGAAAGTCAATTATCGGTGTTCTCACAGCCATGGTTTCACCCGCTCTATACTCTCAACAAGGTCAACCTCGGTGTTCACCTCCAGAATCACCACCTTGTCATAGCCTCCTTCTCTCAGTCGATCCAGGAAGAGCACGTAGTCTACCGCTCCTCTGCCTAGAGCAAGGTGATCTCGCACGCCCGGCTCACCCACACCGTCAGGAAGAGCATCGTGCAGATGTATCTCGCCGATCATGTCCCAGTGCCTGCTAACGAAGTCCACAGCATCTCCACCGGACACGGTCAGATGACCGACATCAAGACACACCCTCATCTCCTGCCGCTCGATCAGGGCACTGATCTCCTCGAACGGGAAGTGCTCCAGGTTCTCCACGCATAGCTTGTGATTGGCGACCAGATCCCCAACTTCTCCCAACGTCGCTTGCGCCTGGCGAAGCATCGCTTCCAGCAATCGCTGCCTCTCTTGGAGAGGCATCTGCTGCACGGAGACCATCAGCGAGCTCCAAATTCCCCACAGGTGGAGCACGTAAGACTCAACCACAAGCGGCCTCGTCCAGTCCATAGCACGCACCACGCATTCCACGGAGGCCCTCCGCACCGGTTCTGCCAGGCTGAGGCCATCCAGCCACAGAAAAGGCAGGTGCACCGTACAGGCAAATCCCAGTTCCTCCTGTAGCCGCGCCACCTGTTCGTAGTAGGTGCTCTCGAATACGTTCGGGTAGAGAGTCGAGAAATCGCCGTTCAGTTCCACCGCCGCCACACCGAATTCCTGCACCAAGCGCCTAACGGCGCGCAAGTGGGTCTGCCTTGCCCCTTCCACGTCGTCTACGTCGAGACCCCAGCCCACCAAGGGGATCAACGTTGCACCGATCTTCAAGCTCCGCCCTCCGTCATTTCTCGCCAGGAACATCCATGCCGATACTTATCCTCGCCACTAGCTGGCGCTTCCCTGGTCGCCCTTCAAATCCTGGCTGCCATCATAGGGAGCCACGGCCACTTATGATACCGAAGGCGTGTGCCATCAGACCAGCCCACTCCTCCACCTGGTCTTGCCCTCCAGCACTGCATGCCGCCGCACGCACCGTGTCGCGCGGTGTCAACGCTCGGAAGTCCCAGGGGGGGCAACAAGCCTCCGCGGCCGCCGCCACAACTATGTGCTTGGCCGCAGGACTCGACGGCCGGCCTCGTACGCCCTGACCCTCCCTCAACGTCCCTATCTATCTCCTGTCACCGTCCTACCTGCCACTCGCACCAGGCCGGCTCTGTGTCATCGAAGGCGTTATCGGTCAGCCTCATCTGGTCGCTGCCGTCGCGCCTCATCAGGTAGATTTCCCGGCTGTCCAGCCCACTGCCGCGCCCGGTGTAGGCCACGCACAGAATCCACTCCCCGTCAGGCGACCACTGGGGCAGTTCTGCTCCCCATGGAAAGGCAGTTATGCGCCTCTGGTCGCTGCCATCCGCCCGCATCAGGTAGATTTGCCGATTGCCCTCCCTTTCTGAAGTGAAGGCGATTTCATCACCGCGGGGCGACGAGGAAGGCTGGAAGTCCTGGCCAATATCGTCCGTGAGGCGCGTCGTACGCCCATCTCGTGCCGACACACTGAAGATGTCCCAGTTGTCTTCTCTCTGTCCGGCAACTAGCAGTGTCGAACCATCAGGAGACCAACTGGGCTGTTCCAGAGGGAACTCCTC
>DATEXS010000195.1:0-4961 GCA_035256725.1 Anaerolineae bacterium | reverse complement strand
GGCTCCTGGTTGGCGTCATTCAACAGCAGGGAAACCACATAGTCTCGGTTCACGTCCTCTGTGGCACGCCAGTATAGAGCGACCTTGACAACGTCCCCAGGACTGGCAGTCCTCACCGGCACATCGTAGCCGAGAAGCTGTAGGCTGGGGGCAATGTCAACTTGCGAAGACGACGTTTGTTCCTGGGGTTGTATATCTGCTGGCGCTAGAGGCTTGATGACTTGCAGTTGACCGATAGACAAACTGGTGGTTGACGCCCCTGTCTCGGCATCGAAGACGGTTAGTCTCTCCAGAGTATCCGCGTTGTAGACAGCGATCTCTACCGTGTATTCCCCGGGAGGGGTTGCGGGTTGGCAGGGCAAGGTGTAGTAGTCCATCTCTAGTTGCTGAGGGTCCCACCTGGAGGTGGCTTCCAGATGATTGCTCAACAGGAGCTTGTCTGTCTGCCCAACCACGCGCCCGTGGTTGTCCAGTAGGTTCACCGCCACCTTGTAGTCGGCTTCCAAATCAGCCAGACTGCGCCACTGAAGGGCGACCCAGCCCTCTTTACCAGACGGCAGGACCCTCGTCTCCACCTCCTCCGGAGTACTGGTGGGATGCAGAGACGAACCTCCTGAAGCCACGGCCTCCAGGCGCAGAGCGCCCCCAAAATCGACGCCCATCGGCGCGAAGGAATTGGCAATGGCGAATTCAGGGTCGTCGGGCAGCCGGTACGTGATCAGGTCGAAGCTCTCGTGAGGTTGTTGATCCAGGCGCTGCCCGTACTTGCGCAGGAGGAAATCGAGAAGCCCTTTCGGATCGGAGTCCAATGACTCGTACGCTTCCTTGAGTACGAACTGCTTCCAGTTGACCACCGCGGCTTGGCGGTGCCCCTTGCAGACCTCACTCAAATCGGCGGGAGTCGTGGAGTCGTCAGCAAAGACCGTGTATGCGGGCTCGGGGCCGTCGTAAAGGAAGTACGCCTCATAGTACGGGATGTTCCGTGGTCTCAGGGTTGAGGCGGGCAGAATCCAGACTCCGTCCGGGATGCGTCGCGTGTTCATCACTTCCGTGGCCTCGATGTAGCCGCCACCCGTCACCTCCCCAGCCGTTAGCCGGCGCTGCCAGGGGACGAAGTACTGTGCGCAGCTCAGGAGGGTGATCAGCACGAAGCTGATGGAGAGGGCCGTCCAAGATATCAGGTGAGGATGTAGGTGGGATGTCTTGCGATCAAGCCAATCCTTGACGGAGACTGCGCCCAGGGCGCATAGGAGCGAGAGAGCAGGCAAAGCTCCTATCCCCCTGTGGAAGTGGGGGAATACCTCTGCGGTGAACGCCCCGGGTAGAGACATTATCAGAAACCAGAGAAGCACGAGGGTACGGTTCGGTTTCTTCCATTGTGAGACGACGGTGGCCAGCCCTAAGAAGAAATACAGGGAACTGAGGGGGTCAAGAACTGGCCGCTTGCCAGGATTGCGGTCGAACTCTGGGTCACCCTGGAAGTTGAACATGCCCGCGGTCTTAATGATCGCTGTCCCAAAGGCTTGTCCGGGCGACCCCTGTCCCCAGTCTGGGTTGAGAATCGAAACGTGGAGCTCACGATCGAAGTAGATCTCCGGGTGCAAAACAGCATAGAGCCCCAGCGGAGAATAGATCGCAATGGCAACGGCAACCAGTAGAGCCAGATTCACGAAATGGAGCCGCCTGAATTCTCGGCTGACGATTAGCCAACCCCCGAACATGAGGAGCAGATAAAAGGGAAAGAAACGAGCCCCTCGGTAGGCATAGAGGCTTGCGCCCAGCAGCAACCCGGAGGCCACAAATGGCCACCTTCTGGTCGATTGAATCCCTCGCCAGAGGAAGTAGATCACCGCGCTGGAGAACAGCGGCAAGGTGATCACCTCCAGTCCGAACCGGCTGTAGATGATGTGCCAGTACGACGTGGCCACAAAGAAGGCGGAGAACAGCCCTACCAACGAAGCCGAACCGTTCTCCTTCGGGAACAGCTCTTTGGCCAACCAGAAGATCATGGGTACGGTGATGACTCCCATCAGGGCGGGGAAGAAGCGGACGGCCCACAGGCTGGCTCCCCACAGGGCGAAGGAGACCGCGACGAGATACGTATGCATCGGCTCTTCCCCGAAGGTGCCGGCGATGAAGATGGGATACTCCTCACCCCTCAGGATTCTCTTGGCGACATAGCCGTCTTCGGCCTCGTCACCGCTCAGTCCAACAGGGATGGCGTCCAGTTGGTAGAATCGCAGGAATGCAGCAAAGAGTGTGATGAGGACGAGCGCTAGATACTCGCCTTTTATGCGATCGCGTATGCCAAATCTCATCCCATTGGCCATAACCTTCTTACCCACTCTCGGCCTCGGGATCTGCGCCCACATCTTCAGAGTGTACGCGCAGCGTCCCTAACAGGACGCGATCACCCTGATAGACTTCCTGGGCATCATAGACCGTTAGGCGCTTCATGGTCGCCGCGTCGTACATGCCGATCTCCAGAGTGTATTCTCCTGGAGGAGCGTGGGGATCCACCGGTATCTCGTAGGGATCAGCGATGACCTCCCCCTGAACCCAGCTCGTCGTCGGTGCCTCAGGGACTCCGGGCACCCTGTCCAACTGTCCTCTGGTCACATTTTCTGGGTCCAGCAGATGGGTGAAGACAGTGTAGGATTCGACCATCTCAGACAGGCACTGCCAGTAGAGGGTGATACGAAGGGTTTCGCCCGGCTTGACACTGCGCTCCACGTCGTAGCCAAGGAGCCGAACGCCATTTCCCAGACGCCAGCTCAGTTCGTGCTCCAGGGCAGGCAGCTCGAAGGATCGAGGCCTGCCGGATACATGAATCGTGCCCAACAGGAGTTCGGCTTGGGGAGCGCCGTCGCTCGCCAGGGCGACCCACAGCTCGTACTCTCCGCTGGGAGTCTCGGCTGGCACCCGGAGGTCATGCCAGTCGCGGACCACCTCACCTTTCTCCCACAGGTTGGTTGGGTACGTGCCGTAGGCAGGCCTGCTCTTCTCCTGGGCCTGGCTACGCCCGGCGGTATCTCTGAGCTGGAGTTGGACCAGGTAATCCGCGGGAGCGTCCTGCAACGCTCTCCAATAGAGAGCCACCTCCACACGGTCGCCTGGGGTAACATCCTCACGAGGCAAGTCGTAGCCCAGAAGGGAGAGATCGGCCGTCAGGGCGCTATCCTCGATGGTGTGCGTCGGCTCTGCCGCCGGCGGCGAAGCAGGCCGCGCAGTACGCAGCTGGCTCGCGGTGAAGCTGTCACCAAGCGCGCTGCCGTCGTCCCCGCGTACCATCAGCCTCTGCATCGTGGAAGGATCGTAAACCACGACCTGGACATCATAGTATCCAGGGGGGGTGGCAGGCAAGCTCGGCAGGAGATAGTAGTCCATCTCCACCTGGCCGGCTTCCCATTCGGAGGTCAACCTCATGTGATTGCTGAGCAACAGTCTGTCCACCTGACCCACGACCCGGTCCCGCTGATCCAGCAGAAAGAGGGCAACCTTGTAGTCCGCGGCTGGTTGGGTCAGAGTTCGCCACTGTAGGACCACCCACGCTTCCTCCCCTGAGGGTAGTGCCTGCGTTGGCCCATTTGCAATGGTTCGGGTCCCCAGGCTCACGCCGCTGAGCAGGAGCTGGCCGCCAAACTCGGCGGCTACACTGTGCCACGAGTCGGCGATTCTGTATACTGTGCCCGGCGACACTGGATAGACTCGCACGTCGAAGGCCTCGAACTCGTGTTTGCGTAATTCGTCGGAGTGCTTGCTCAGCAGAAAGGGCAGCAACTGTTTGGGGTCGGCGTCGATGTAGTTGTAGGCCTCCTCGAGGGCGTAGTTTTTGTAGTCAACCAGCAGGACTCTGTCGCCGCCGCTAGTCATCGTTGTCAGGTCGTTGCCTACCGTTGACTCATCCAGCCGCAGGAAGTGGAAAGGGGACTCTCCTCGGTACAGGAACTCGATGGTGTGGTGGCCAGGTTCGTCGTGAGGGGAGGCCAGGGCGCTGATGGGCAGGATCCAAACGCCATCTCTCTCGTCCAACTGGTTCATGGCCTCGGCCAGGTCAATGAACTGGCCATCGAAGTAGTGGTCGCGCAGGTCGGGGTTTGATACCCATACGGTGAAGTAATCCCGCACGGTGAGGGTGGTGCTGATCGCCAGCAGGGCGGCGGCGCCCAGGGCGACGAGAACGCCAGCCCTCGCAGAGGGTCTCCTGGCTCGCCACCAGTGCCAGAGTGTCTCCATCCCTATGGCTGGGAACACGCAAGCGGCGGGGAGGGCACCGATGGAGCGGGAGAAGTGGGGGACGTCCCTGGGTGGCGTCAAGATGGGGGGCAGAGTGAGAATGACCAGCCAGAAAAGGAGCAGGGAGTAGGCCCGCTCTCTCCACTTAGTCAGGCAAACGGCCAATCCGAGGAAGAAAAGGATGGAGGTCAGGATGTCGAAGGCGGGACGCCCGGGAAGGTTGTGGCGCCACAAGGGATCGCCCTGGACGTTGTAGGTGCCCAGCACTTTCACGGTGCTCGCGGCGAGAGAATACAGCGGGCCCCGGGGGTTCTTTTCTGGGTTGAAGATGGATACCTCCCCGGCCCGGCGGAGGAAAACGTCTGAGTGGGTGGCGAAGTACAAGCCCAGCGGGGCGAAGACGAGCACAGCTATAGCCAGGAACAGAGCCACCTTGGCTCCATACTCTCGCCAGAAGCCTTTTTCTAACAGGCCCCGGTACAGAAGATAGCCAAGGATGAGGATGGGAAGGAACCTCTGGGCCTGATAGGTGTACAGGCTGGCGCCCAGGGCCAGTCCTGCCCACGTAAAGTCGAGCCATCGGCCGGACTCAAGTGCCCGCCACAGGAGATAGAGGGTCAGGATGACGAAGGGAGGACCCAGGATGATCTCCCATCCCAGACGGCTATAGCTGATGTGCCAGTACGAGATGGCTAGAAAAGTACTGGCCAGCAAGGCGACGGCTC
>DATEXS010000194.1:0-2127 GCA_035256725.1 Anaerolineae bacterium | reverse complement strand
GCCATCCTCATGCTGGCCAATCTGCGCGGCCTGCGCGAAACCGGGACTGTATTGTCCATCCCGGTGTATGTTTTCTTGTTTGCCTATCTGCCCATGATCGCCATCGGCATAGCAAAACTGGTCATGGAGGGCCCGGGCTCGCTGGCCACGGCTGCCCCGCCGCCTGTGCAACCTTTGTCCACGTTCTTGATTCTGCGCGCCTTTGCCATGGGCTGCACGGCCATGACCGGCATCGAAGCGATCAGCAATGGAGTGCCGGCCTTTCAGCGCCCCGAGGCGAAGAACGCGGGCCGCACCCTGCTGGTCATGGCCCTGCTGATGGGCGTGCTATTCGTTGGCAGTCTCGGCCTGATCCAGTACCTGGCCGTGGTGGCCGGCCCACAGGAGACGATCACCTCGGCTCTGGCGCGACGGCTGCTGGGGAGTGGGCCGGCCTACCTGCTGATCCAGGCCAGCACCATGGCCATTCTGGCCGTGGGTGCGAATACCAGCTTCGCTGGGTTCCCCAGAGTGGTGTCGATTATGGCCACCGATGGCTTTTTGCCTCGCCAGCTGGGCAAACTGGGCGGTCGTCTGGTGTTCACCAACGGCATCCTGCTCCTGGGCGGCATAACGGGGGGACTGATCGTGATCTTCCGGGGAGATACCCATGCCCTCATTCCTCTGTTCGCCGTGGGCGCCCTTCTGGCCTTTACCCTCTCCCAGGCTGGCATGGTTATTCACTGGGCGCGCGAGCGGGGAAGAGGGTGGTGGTTCAAGGCGGCCTTCAACGGCCTGGGAGCAGTCGTGACGGGAGCAGCAGTGGCTATCGTGTTCCCAGCCAAGTTCCTCGAGGGAGCCTGGATCGTCGCGTTACTCATCCCGGTGCTGGTGATGCTGTTCCTGAAGATCCACTCTCATTACCAGACGGTCGCGGGAGTGGTGGCTCTGGAGGGTCCGTCCTTCCTGGTCAGGCCGCCTTCGCGACTTCCGCTCAACCTGCCTCCCCATCCCCGGGTGGTGGTCCCAGTTTCCGACGTTCATAGTGGAACCTATGAGGTAGTGCAATTCGCCCGCTCTATCTCCAGCAACGTGATGGCGGTGCATGTCGAGGTGGAACGAGGCACGGGTCAGCGCATAGTGGAGCAGTGGGAGCGCTGGTGGCGAGATGTGCCTCTGGTGGTCGTGCCTTCGCCGTACCGGTCTATCGTGGAGCCGCTGATGGAGTTTCTCGACGCGGTTGACGCGCTGTACAGCGATGGGCAGCTAGCCGTGCTGGTCTTGCCCGAACTGGTGCCAGACGCCTGGTGGAAAGGCGTGCTGCATAGCCCCACGGCCTGGCGCATACGAGTGAAGGCGCTCTCTCGCCGACAGCATCCCGACGCGCGACGCACGATCATCCGTTTGCCCCTTCATCTGGAAGGCTAGGTGGGTCCGGCTGGGCGGGCATTCCCCTCCCCTGGCTCGAAACTCTCCCTTGCGCCCTCTTCAACAGGCGAGCTTGTGTGTGGCCGACTCTTGCCATACTATAAGCCTGGCCGAAACCTGCGGGGAGTACAACGAGACATGAAGCTCCGGCGATGGAACGCAACCTATCAGCGAAGCCGTAGCGGCAAACTGGTGTGCGTGGTCGGCCCGCTTCTCGCTAGCCTACTGCTTGTTCTTGCTTCTGCCTTCTTGCCGCTCACAGTTCATCGTCAGAGCGACCTGGCTCAAGTCAGATTCGGTCTGCCGATGCAGTTCCTGGTGCAGGATCAGAGCCGGCTCACCCCGCCTCTTCCCTATCGGACGAGTCTGTCTTCTCCTTGGGAGTTCCCGACGCGGGTTCTAGCGGTACAATTGCTGCTCAACACAGTCATTATCTTTGGACTGCTCTGTCTGGTTGCGGTCATCTCTCGGACGATTGTGCGATCCGTGGGCAGGCACCGAGGAACGAGTGACTTCGGCTAGGATGTGTTGGGCGGATCCCTTGTTCCACTCGGCATAGTGGAGGTGTGAAATGGCATATGAAGATATACTTGATGATCTCGCACCCTGCGGACTGAGCTGCCGCAAGTGCTTCGCCAACTCCCGGGGTGACATTGCCACCCTGAGCACGCAGTTGCAGGAGAGGCTGGGAGGCTTTGACGTTTACGCCGAGAGGTTCTC
>DATEXS010000193.1:0-6401 GCA_035256725.1 Anaerolineae bacterium | reverse complement strand
CCTGGCGGCCCTGCTGCGGATCACCTCGCCCTTCACCCTGATCGCCCTGGCTACCCTTCCCGTGGCCATCAGGGCCGTGGGGGTGGCCCGGGCTCACTACGACGAGTATCTCCAGCTGGTCCCCGCCAACGCCGCCACCGTATTCATCCATCTGCTCACCGGACTCCTGCTCTCGGCGGGCTATCTGCTGGACAAGGCGGTGCGACCGTTCATCTAGGACCGTTCCTGGCCCCGGGGAGGGGCAGACTTGTGAACCAGAAGGCCTTTCAAGACTACTATCCGGACGACCTGAGTCACTGTTACGGCTGCGGGCGCCTGAATGAGTTTGGCCACCAGATCAAGAGCTACTGGGACGGCGAGGAGTCGGTCTGCACATTCTTGCCCAAACCGTATCACACGGCTATCCCTGGCTACGTCTACGGGGGACTGATCGCCTCCCTCATCGACTGCCATGCCACAGGTACCGCGGCCGCGGCGACATATCGCGCTGAAGGGCGGACCATGGACACGGAGCCGCCCCTACGCTTCGTCACCGCCTCATTGCACGTGGACTTCCTGCGCCCGACCCCCATGGGTGTGCCCCTGGAGGTCCGGGGACGGGTGAAGGAGATCAAAGGCCGCAAGGTAGTGGTGGAGGCGGCCCTGTCGGCAGGGGGGGAGGTGTGTGCCCGAGGAGAGGTGGTGGCGGTTCAGCTGCCGGAGAGCATGATACCTGGCAAAGCCAAGGGCTAGTTCAAACCTCCCGGAGGTTCGGAACCTCCGGGAGGTTGTTCCGCGAACCGCGCACTGCGAGCCTTGTCGCTGAGGCAGAGCCAAAGCCAAGCATCCTTCGATACGTCGCTTCGCGACTACTCAGGATGCGCCTTGCCCACGCGCAGTCGGGGCACCACCCTCCCTCGATCCTACACGCCGCATGCTTCGATACGGCCTGCGGCCTACTCAGCATGCTGTCTTGAGGTCTCTCACGTGGTATCCTGAGCATGGTGAGGGATTCGGTTTCGCCTCACCCCCACCTCCAGTCCTCCCCCCTCCAGGGGGAGGAGGTTCACGCTGGTCCCTAGTGCGCGCTTTGGCCGGCGTGGAAGGGCGAAAGCCCTCACCAATAACCTTGCCACTGAGACAGCCACACACAAGCATCCTGAGTAGGTGCAATGGGGCAACACACCAGCAAGAGAAGACACCAAGTTCCCCTCCCTCGATGGGAGGGGATTGAGGGGAGGGGGAGATGGTGGTCAAACCCCCGCCTCCAGTCCTCCCCCCTCCAGGGGGAGGAGGTTGTCGCTGGTTCGTAGTACGCGCTTGAGCGCGTTTTGAAGGACTACAGCCCTCACTACGAACCGGCCCAGCATCCATGAGCCGAGACGTAGGGCCACGCCATCCCGCGCCCTTCCCAGTCACAAGAACTCTACCCTACCTGCCATCTCCTCGGAGCTGAGCAATTCGTAGATCAGGCGCAACGTTTCGACAACCTGTCCGGTGCTACGAGCATCCTTGTGACAACAGGCGATCCCGGGGTGTTCAATACCTCGGCTGTGTCAACGCAGGTAATCTGCATCGTGCGTGACCATCACCCGGCCCTCCCGACGAGCATGCTCAAGCTGAGTTGAATCGTCGGTCCCGATCAAACCAGCCTCCTGAGTGGTGGTTACATCAATGCCGTGCTTGCGCAGCCCAACCGCAACGGCGAAAGCCACATGCTCGTCCAAATGGAAGCGGACACGATCAGTCACCGCGCAAGGCCTTCAGCCTTTCCTGCAACAGCGAGGGGTTCTCCTTACTAAAGGCCTCAGTGAAATCGCGATCCGCTTGCATCTCCTGCTCTATCTCCTGGCGGTGATCGTAGTAGTAGGCCAGCGCGGCGTACACGTCACTCAAGGCCAGGTCATATTCGCAGGCGACCTCATCCACGGACCGCCCCATCTTCACGTGCATGATGACGATGTCAGATACGGTGATGCGTCGTCCCGCAATGCGGGGCCTGCCGCCACGCACATCAGGAGTGATCTCGATGTGTTGTGTAAGGGTATTCGCGCTCGCCATGAAGGCCTCCCTTTTCACCGCGATACTATTGCATTCTATCTCGTCCCCCTTGGCGGTGCAAGCACAGGGTGAAGGTTGTGTTCGCCGTCGGGACGACAGTCGGCCAACCCTCTCGAAGGCCGCGAACCTGCCACAAGAAAAAGGGCCGTCCCCAGGGGGGATGGCCCTCGTCGTTAGTAGTATCCTTGCTGCTGGGCTACGACCTCGCCCTCCGGCGCAGACCAGCGTACCCCACCAGTCCCAGCAATCCGCTGCCCAGGAGCAGCACCGTCCCCGGCTCCGGCACAAACTCCACCTCCTCCTCAGCTAGTCCAATGCCGCAGCCGTCGCTAGCCACCCACATGGCCAGCGCCCGATCCGAGTTGGCCCGCAGATCGGCCAGGCTGCTGCCCGCCACCCAGGCCGTGCCCAGAACGTACTCCTCGCCCGGAGCCAGTCCGAAGGGGCCTGAGCTCATGGTGAACATGATGTCGCCGTCCGTGTAGGAGCCATCGAACTGGCCGTTGCTGAGCGGTGGCCAGCCCTCGGCATCTCCTTCGAGGCAGCAGTCCATGTTGTTGTACGCGCTAACGCCGCCCGACAGGTACCGCAAGGCTACGTAGCTGTCGTCCCACTGATAGCCCATCTGGCGTCCTGCGTCGTAGGCCGTGGTGTCACCATCCGTCGAGTCGTCCACGTCCGGGTCTACGTAGTGGCCGGCGTAGAGCCCGCTGAGCGCCCCATCGCTGACGTTCCTGATGACATAGCCCACCAGGACGAAATCGTTGTTGGGCGCGTCCTCCCAGGCGCAGCTGAACTGGGTCACCCGCAACCCCAAGGGAGACGGGTCGTTGCTGTCGTCATATCGCGCATACCCATCCTGGTCGGAGACCACCCCGGGCTCGGTGATGGTGACATCTCCTCCCGGAGTGGTCGCCCAATCTGCGTCCCAATCACCCCAGTTTCCGCCGTCTTCCAGGGAGCTGGCATTGCCCACCAGCAGATATCCATAACTCATCCAGTCTTCACCGGCAGTGGTGGGCCAGTAGATCTCGTATTCGCCAGTGTATCCCCCGTCGTCATCGATTCTAAGGTTCAGCAGATTGATGTCATGGTACGCGTCCGCCGCGAGTTCTTCCGCCGGCGGCCGCCCCTTCGCCAGCGCCAGGGATGGCAACAAGACCGCCACCACCAGCGCCAAGGCCACAGCCAACATCAGCCCTCTCAAGATCTTTGCCTCGAACATCATTGTCAGTCCTCCTTGGTCTCCTTCTCTCTGCCAACCCATCCTGCTTTCCATGCCCTCGTTCCCGGAAGGCTCATTGCCTGCGACGATACCCGTGTGCTCTCTTTCCCTGGCCGTCCTCGCCTCCTTCCCCCGTTGCTACTCGATGAGACGCTGCAACGAGCCTCTGTTTCTGTAACGATTTATAGCACACATCTGAACCCGTGTCAAGGGAGCTAGCCAACCCTCTCGAAGGTTCGGAACCTTCGAGAGGGCGTCCCACGAACCGCTCTACTTCGTTCGTAGTGCGCGCTTTAGCGCGTCCCCAAGGGCTGAAGTCCTCACCACGAGCCGGGGCACCTCAACTTGCGCCGTGCACGCAATGATGATACGTTCAGCGCCAATCCACAGGGCGGCCGTGCCGGTGCTCCCAGTTTTGCCTGCCGACCAATGCAAAGGCCAGTGACCCAGGCGCCAAGACGAGGGAGGTGCCGTATGAGAAGGTTCTTGCTCTGTTGCATCCTCCTGCTCACCACGAGCCTGATGCTGGCCGCATGTGGTGCAGCGGCCCAGGGACCGATGAGCTGGTTAGACCGTCCCCTTGACGGTGCCGTCCTGCCCCTGGCCGCCGTCACCATCCAGGCCCATGCCTCCGATGCCGACGGTGTGGCCAGCTTCCAGTTCTACGTGGACGATGCCCCCCTGGTCACCACCTCCGCCGGTGGGGGGCGGCTGGGCATGGCCATGGTGGAGTGGAACCCCACCGAACCTGGCACCTACACCATCCGGGCCCGGGGCGTTGATACCCAGGGGAATGCCGGCTCTGAGGCCAAGTCGGTGGTGACCGTGGGCGAGGTGCAAACCCCGTCCCCAACGACATCGCTCCCACCGGAGGCGACCCCTGCTGGCCCGCCCCCCGAAGTGCAGATCGACTTCACCGCCAATCGCACCAACCTTATGCCCGGCGAATGTGCCATGCTGCTGTGGAGTGTCCAGGGGGGCGAAGCCGTGCTTCTCCAAGGGGAGCCGGTCCCGTTCTCAGGCGAGAGGGAAGCCTGTCCACAAGAGACCACCCCTTACGCGCTGGCGGTCTACGTCGGTGTGGGCCCCCCTAGCCCTCCGGTGGCCGAGCGGGAACTGGTGATCGTTGTCGGTGAGCCACCAGCGACTACGCCATCGCCCACGTATGCGGCACCCACCGCGACGGCGGTGCCGCCATCACCGACGCCGCGGGCTACCACTGCGCCGTCAGTCACCCCTGTCCCCACCTCTCCCCCTGGATGCCCGGGTCCGCCGGTGATCTCCTTCTTCACTGCCAGCCCCGGCACCATCACCACCGGCCAATCGAGCACACTCAGTTGGGGTGCGGTGACCAACGGCAACAGCGCCGTCCTGGTCAGCTCCGTGGTGATCAACCCTGGCCTGGGCGAGGTGGGATCGCCCGGCTCCAGGGTGGTGAGTCCTGCCAGCACCACTACCTACACCCTAGTCGCCACCGGCTGCGGCGGCACGGCCCAGCAACAGGTGACCGTGGTGGTCAACCCCGCGGACTTCTCCGCCGACCTGGCCATCACCGACCTCTACCCCGACACCCTGCCCCAGGGAGCGGTCTACGCCCGCATCACTAACCACGGCCCGAGCACGGTGAACAACGTCAACCTCCAGCTTTCCTGCCAGGGAGACCCCTATCTCCGTGGCCTCAAGATGACCTCGGTTTCCAGCAGCCTGTCTGTGAGTGTCAGCCTCAATCCTGGCCAGACCGGTATCTTCGATACCGATGTCTCCATCGACACTGAACAGTTCGACTACTACAGCGTGACCTGTAGCATCCAGGTGCCCTTCAACGATTCCAACACCAGCAACAATTCCTACACCGAGCGGATCCCACCGCAATAGTAGCCTGGACCATCGTAGCCCCAAACACCAAAGGGGAGGAGCGCCATGAACAGACGCCGCGCCAAGTGGATTGCCGTGATTGTCTCCCTGGTCGTTGGGGTAGCCCTGCTCATCCTGTGCCCGCTGGGCTTTCTGTACTCGCGCCGGCTGGACCAGGCTCGCGCTGAATACGCGCCGCCCACCGTGTACATCACCGAGCCGCAGTCCGGGGCCTCGGTGTCGGCCGGCACGCGGCTGTTGGTGCTGGCCACAGCCTTAGGCGCCACCCCCATCACGCGCATCGAACTGTGGTCGGGCGGCCAACTGGTGGAGACACAAGCAAGCGAAATGCCCGAAGGGACCTCTCCCCTCGGCGCCGCCTTTGAGTTGCTCGTGGCTGAGGGCCCCAACATGCTCTTTGCCCGCGCGGTTAACGCGGCGGGCATCATCGGACAGAGCTTGCCGGTGGGCATCGTCGGTGGACCGAAACCGGGCCCGGGCGAGACCTTCCTGGCCATTACCGTGGAGGAGGGACAGACTCTGGCGGATGTCGCCACTTCCTACGAGACCGATCCCCAGACCCTGCAGGAGTTGAACCCCGGCCTGGGCGACCAGGAGCCTCCCCCTGGTAGTCTCGTGACGGTGCCGGCGCCGCCAGAAACAGAGGCGGCTGAAGAGGCACCGCCATCATCGGTCGTCCCTACGCCGGCGTCCGCGCCTATGCCAGACACTCCGCCCCTTCAGCCTCTCCAGCCCTCGCCCGGCATGACCAGCACCGTCCCTCTACCTGTCATCGTGGGCTCTATCTTCCCCAAACTCGCCATCCCCGTTTTCACGCCTCCGGCTGCGCCCACGGACCTTCAAGGTTACGTGGACAACTGCAAGGTGCGCCTGCGCTGGAACGACAACGCCTGGGATGAGTTGCGCTACGAACTGTGGATGGCGGCAACTGCCGGTTCATCACGCCTTGTCGCTTCGCTCCAGCCGGCAGCTGGGGGAGCGGCCTGGGTCGAGTTTGCCGCCCCGCAGCCCGGCAACTTGAGCTTCTGGGTGGAGGCGGTCAACTTTGTTGGCAAACAGCCCAGCAATATCGTCCAAGTTCAGGTTGACCCCCAATGCCCCAGCCCCGTGCCCTCCCAGCTGCAGGTGGACGTGCTGGACATGACCGTGCGAGGAAACTACGACCAAACCTACTGCTACGTGTCCCTTGAGAATCTGCCAGAGCTGCGCATGCCCGCGGACGATTCTGCCTTCGTCCAAGTACAGGGCGGCCGAGGGGACA
>DATEXS010000192.1:0-15696 GCA_035256725.1 Anaerolineae bacterium | reverse complement strand
CGACCCCGATGGCATTATCCTTGAGCTACTGGAACGCTAGGCGAGGAAGAGTCGCCGAAGCGCACCAGCCGCTTCTCGGAATGTGGCATCCCTGGCGACGAACTCCGCCAGCGACCTCTGACCCCCCAGCCATGAGGAGAGAAGGGACTGTCCGTGAGATCGCAACTGCCTGGCGACGCCAGAGAAGTCGCCGTTCGTTCCCCGGGCCGGAAGGTCCTCTACAACACGGTGTTCAAACTGGCCGACGTCCTCGGATTCTGGCGCCGACCCCAGAACCTCGACCCGGATGACTACAAGAGCATCTGGGACTACACGTACTGGCAGTACAAGTCCAGAACCCCCATTGTCAGGCCGGAGGCAGGTCTGGACCTGGCACCGTTCCATGCTGCCCGCGAGCAAATCGGCGTTTCATTGCTTCCGGCGCGCTTTGAGGGATCCGCCTCCGTTGAGATGAGCGCGGTTGGGGATCTGACGAGTACAGCGGGTGTGGAGAACTCTCAGGGCAGATTCTACGAGCACGTCGCCGACCTGATCTTCGACACTGATCTCTCCATAGCCAACCTCGAATCGACGCTTACGAAGGGAGAGATCGGCGATTTCGTCTTGCCGGACGGCGAGGAGCCGATGATCAACGCGACGTTGGAGCAATACCACGCCTTCAAAGCGCACCAGGGAAGGCAGTACACCATTCTCCAGACCGCCAACAACCATATCCTGGACCGCGGCATGGAGGGCTTCGACACCACGCACGACCAGCTAGAGGCTGATGGCTTTCTCTACCTGGGCACCAACCGCACGCCCGAGGCCCAGAAGCAGGGCTTGATCGTCACCTTCAGTGGTCTCAGGCTCGGCTTGGTGGGAGCCACCTACGGCATCAACAGCAGGCCGTTTCCAGACGGCAAAGAGTACCTGGTGAACCTGGTGCCCTTCCACAGGTTCCGGGGGCCAGTTGATCTCAGTCTGCTGGAAGACCAGATTGGATACTGCAAGAGCCAGCGCTGCGACTTCGTTACCCTTTGCTTGCACTGGGGGCTAGAGTTCGAGTTCTTCCCCCGTCAGGAGCAGGTCGACATCACACATGCGCTTGTCGAATCCGGCGCCGATCTCATCATCAGTCACCATGCCCACAACATCCAACCCTTGGAGCTGTACCACACGAAGCGCGACCCAGACCGCATCGCGCCGATCCTGTATGGTCTAGGCAATCTCTCTTCCCTGATCCGGGCACCCCACTCTGTCTTGAGTCTCATCGCCAACATGACCGTAGCCAAAGGCTGGCTTGACGGCCTTGAGAAGACTCTGGTGGAGAGGGTGACTCTGACGCCCGTTGTACAAATGGAGTATGACCTCGAGGGAACGCCCTACGTGCGTGTAGAGAAGCTGAATGACGCGTTACGGGAAGCTGAGCACGACGAAGGGACGGAGGCCTACCTGAACCAGGCTACAGGGTGCGCCGACCTCGTGCTGGGCACGAGTTGGAGACGCTGGGTGCAACACTATCCGGGGCAACGTCGCCAGAGGCCTCCCTCCCCAGTTCCTGCCTGACACGCTAACCCAGCCCAAGAGCCCACAAGGTGCCTACCACGACGACCATCGCCACCAGACTCAACGGCAGACCAACCCTCAGGTAATCCCGCGAGCGGTAGTCACCAGGGCCCATGACCAACAGGTTGGCCTGGTGAGCAATGGGAGTGGCGAAGGCCACAGAGGATCCGAGCGCAACAACTAGGAGGAAGGGGCGCGGGTCCATCCCTGCGCCCACCGCGACCGTGAACGCAAGCGGAGCGAGGAGGGCTGCCGTGGCGTAGTTGGATATGGCCAGGACCATTGACGCGGTGATCAAGAACAAGACCGTCAGCAACGGCAGCGTGCCCAGGCCAGCCACCGGAGCCAGGGCCACATCAGCGATCCACTGCGTGGCCCCGCTGTTCTCCATAGCCACGGCCAGGGGCAGCGTGCCAGCGATCACAAAGACGACCTTCCATTCGATCGCCTGGTGAGCCTCCTCGATCCTGAGACATCCGGTCAGGACCATGAGCAGCGCTGCCGCCAGCGCCGCTACCGAAATGGGGGCCAGTCCAGCGACCACCACGCCAATCATCCCCAGCAGGATGGCCATGGCCCAGGGTGCTTTGCGAGTACTCCTCGCCACCGCCTCATCGCCAAAAAGCACGATCAGGGCGGGCTCCCGCATCAGCAGCCTGAGGCGCGCCCACGAGCCCTGCACGAGCAGGACGTCACCTACCCTCAGCGGTTCCCCGGAGATGTCGCGCTCTACTGGCTCTCCCCCACGCCACAGAGCCAGCACCGTGACCCCGTACTTCTCACGAAAGTCCACCTCTCTGAGAGAACGACCTTCGAATGAGGAACGCGGCGCCAGGGTAACCTCCACCAATCCTGTGTCGCCGGCCAGAAGCAATTCCGCCTCTTCTGGCTCAGCCCTGGTCGGGCGCAGCTCCCAGATCTCCGCTGCGCGCTCCAAACGCCGCGGCCCCCCCTCCACGAGAAGCCGGTCATTGACTCGGATTCTTACTGACGCGTCGGGGTCGATGATCTTCACCGAGTCTCGCATCACGCCCAGGACAGTCAAGCCGCACTCCTGGCGCAGAGCACTGTCCTCCAGCGTCCGTCCCACCAGGGGGGACTCGGCGGGCACCTCCAGGGCATGGATGTATTGGGGAATTCTGTAGATATCCAGTAGCTCCTCTGGCAATCTCGTGCGTCGCAGTCGCTCCCTGACGGGTCGGTCCGGCAGCAGCCTCCTCCCAACCGTCAGCATGAAAAGCACGCCCGCCACGACCAGCGGCAGGCCGAACGCAGTAATCTCGAAAAAGCCTAACGGTGCCAGTCCCCGCTGCCGAAGAACGTCGCTGACGATCAGGTTGGGGGGCGTACCGATCAAGGTAAGGGTGCCCCCCAGGACCGCAGCGTAGGACAGCGGGAGCAGGAGCCTGGATGGCGAGATCCCCGTCCGCCTGGAGATCCCCACCACCGCTGGCAGCAGCACAGCAACGGCTGCCACGTTGTTCATGGCCGCGGACAAAAGGGCCACGCCGACCATGAGAAGGGCTATCAGGCGCGGCTCGCTCCGCCCGGCAAGCCTCACCAGGAGGTCACCCATGTGCCCGGCAAATCCTGACTGGAACAGAGCCGCGCTGACCACGAAGATGGCAGCAACGGCGACCACTGCAGGGCTGGCAAAGCCAGCGAAGGCTTCGCCAGGAGTCAGCAGCCCCGTCAGAACCAGGCTGAGCATCAGAAGCAAGGCGACCACTTCCACGGGTAGCCACTCAGTGACGAAGAGCGCCACGGCCGCCGCCAGGATGAGAAGGGTCAGCCCTATTTCGGGGCTCACTGCAAAGGGTAGCCTTTCTCGTGCGAGATTCTCAACCAGAGTGTGCGGCACAGCCAGTGGCCAAGGGGCCAGGACACTCAACGCCGTCCGCTTGCACAATCCGGTACCCGATGGTAGAATGGCCTGTCAAAAGCGGCTTGCGGGCGCCACCCATGCTCCGTGCGTGGACATTTGTCATAGTCGGCCTGAACCTGGCCTTGCTGTTCCTGGCTCTGCTGCTGGCCGGAGCCGCCAACTCTGTTGGCGTGCCCTGGAGGCTCACCTTCATCGCGGTGGGCGTCATCTACCTGGTGCTAGGTGCTGGCATCATCTCGCTTGTCTGGAGCGGCGGGCGCTCAGCGCTGCTCGAGGAGGTTGGCGGGAGCCTGGTCTTCGCCGGTTCGATCTGTCTCATCGTGGCCGCGCTCCTGCCGTGGTTAGAGCAGCGCAACCTTTTTCCCCTCGGACGCTGAGCCTACCTACCCCACCGCCGGAGGGGCCTCCTGCTCCTCGCCACGTGCGGCCAGCAAGCGGCCCAGCTCCTCTGCCGTAGTCCCCGAGGCTCGGAGTGCGTCAAGCATCTGCTGCGCGGCAAGCGGTCCGGGCAAGGCGTCTCCCAGTTTCTGGGGCCCAGTAAGCGTCCATGCCTCATCTCTTATCTGTAGAGTCAGCAGGTCGGGCCGGGCATAGTGGCCGATGCCGTCCAGGTAGGCCTTCGCCAGTTCCCGGTCCTCCAAGTCTATCTCGGCCCAGACTATAGTCTCTTCGCCAAACACAGGCCCGGCGATGATCAGACCTGATGGATTAACGATACAGCTACCGCCTACGGCCAAGTTGTACTTCATCTCCTCTCGCAGATCGGCGGGGATGTCCTCCCCACGCAAGAACCAGCTCGAACTAACCACAAAGACCCCGTTCTCGATAGCATGTTGCCGGATGGCAGACTCGAGGTCGCAGTTCGTCGCCCCCGCTTCGCCGATCTTGCCGCCCAGATGACGATCTACCCGCCACCAACCTGGCCACAAGGCACAGTGTATCTCTTCGCCTTTGATCGCCAGCGCTGCGCGTAGCAGGGTCATGTGGTGCTCATAGCAGATGGCAGCCCCCATCCTGCCGATGTCAAGGTCAAATACGCAGATGTCGCTTGCATCCCCCAGACCCCAGTACAGCCTCTCGGAGTGAGTGGGCATGATCTTCCGATGGCGGCCAAGGATCTCGCCGCGACGGCTGATGACCACCAGAGAGTTGTAGATAGTCAGGCTCCCCGGGCGGTCCGAGAGTTCGTTGCAGCCAACCACGCAGTTGACGTTGGCCTCGCGCGCGGTTTGTGCCATCTGGGCTACTTCCGGGCCATCCAGGGAGATGGCCGTGTGGATCATCCGCGCGGTCAACTCGGTGGATCTTCTTACAGATACGGATCCTCTCCAGTATGGGTACCCGCAGAAATATGTCTCGGGAAAGACAAGGAGATCGAGGCCCAGGTCGCCTCCCTCCTCGATGTAGCCGCAGGTCTTCTCCAGGGTCCTCTCCTTGTCGAAGAAATGCGGCGAGATTTGGGCGGCCCCCACCCTCACGAGGTTAGCCATGGCGGCTCCTTCACACCGTATGCAACAAGTCCTTGCTCACTGTACATCCGAGCTGGGCAAGCTCAGCGTTCAGCTGGTCGAGTTGGGGATGGTCAAGTTCCACTACGATGAGCCCCTCGTCATTCAGAGAGACACCCCCACGATGGGCGCGTATCACTTCCAGCACCTGCCTGGCGTCGGAGGTGACCCATGGTTCGTGAAGGCGCGTCAGCTCCTCTACAGTCTCGATGGTCTTGGGGGCAGGGACGGACTCCCAGTAGTCCTTGGTCTTGAAACGCCAGGTGAATCTATCCCCTGGACCCAGCCTGCGCGGTCTCACGGCGCGGCCACTTCCACTTCAAGTAAACCACAGATAACCACCCATGCCCGCTTACCCTCCTTCGCGCCGCTCGATCCTGATCGAATCGCTCCGATTATAGCATACCCAGCCGGGCAGGCCAATGCCGCCCGCCGTCTTGGGTGCTTGTGCAGGGGTCTACGGCATGCTAGAATCTGCGCGGGCCTTTTGCGTCGGGGAGGAGGACAGCAACCATGGCCGAGATACTAATCATCCTCATCTTGATCCTGATCAATGGGTTGCTTGCCGGCACGGAGATCGCAGTGCTGTCTGTGCGGCGTCCGGTGCTGGCCTCGCAGGCAGAGGGCGGCGACGCGCGAGCCAAGTCCGTTCTCGGACTGTTGGACAACACCAATGCCTTCCTGTCCACCATTCAGGTGGGCATCACGCTGGTGGGCATTCTGGCCGGTGCCTTTGGCGGCGCTAATGTGGTAAGGCTTCTGATGCCATATCTGTCGAAGCTGCCTATTCCGGGTTCGGAGACGTATGGCCCTGTCGTCGCCTTCGCGGTTGTGGTGGTAGGTATCACCTATCTCACCCTGGTCCTCGGAGAGCTGGCGCCAAAGAGGCTGGCGCTCAGCCACCCCGAGCGCATTTCCAAGGTCATGGCTCGTCCCATGCGCTACCTCGCCATCATCACCAGGCCCGCAGTGTGGATTCTGACCAAATCCACCGACGCAGTCCTGCGACCATTGGGAATCCGTCATCGATACCAGCACACCGTGACCGAGGAAGAGGTCAGGTATCTAGTTTCCGAGGGTGCCCGCACCGGGGTTTTCGTGCCCGCCGAGAGCCAGATCGTGGAGAGGATATTCCGTTTTGCCGATGAATCAGTGACAGATGTCATGCGACCCCGACCGGACATCGTGGCGCTTGACATCAATGAGCCCGTGGGAGCCATCAGTGATACCGTCCTCAGCACCGGGTTCTCGCGCTTTCCAGTCTATCGCGGTGACCTCTCCAACGTGGTAGGCATCCTGCACGCGAAGGATTTGCTGGATCGAGAGGATTCCACCCCGCTCGAACCTTTGCTGCGCGAGGGGCTCTTCGTTCCAGGGACGACGTCGCTTCTGGCCATGCTCCAGACCTTTCAGACTACGCACAGCCACATGGCCATAGTGATCAACGAGTTTGGCGGCACTGAAGGCGTAGTGACCCTTGAGGACGTCCTGGAGGAGATAGTCGGAGAGATCATAGACGAATACGACGTGGAGGAGCCGGCGGTAGTCACCAGAGCCGATGGCTCCCTGCTTGTGGACGGCTCGTTGTCGCTGGTCGACCTGAAGGAGATCCTCGGTATTGACTACATTCAAGGTGAGGAGACCAGGGAGTTTCACACCTTGGGGGGCTTAGTGATGGCCATGCTGCGTCGGGTCCCGCGCGAGGGAGACACCTTGGAGCTCTTGGGTCATAGCTTCGAAGTCGTGGACATGGACGGCCTCCGAGTCGATAAGGTCCTCGTTGTTCCGAAAGCCGAGGACTAGCCACCTTGCCCATGCCCAACACATCTGTTATAATCGGTAGGACCTAAGAACTGACGGCCCAAAACAGCATAGGGAAGATATATGAGCTCAGTTGTCAAGAAGCGCCGCAAAAAGATCGCGCGGCACAAATACAGGAAGCGGCTCAAGAGAGACCGTTGGCAGCGACGGCACAAGTAGGGTGCGCGCGCGGGGCACAGCGGCTGAGTGCCCCGCAGTCGTGTCACCCGGGATCACTGTGTCCAACATCTACCCTCTTGGCTACCTGGAAGTCCCCCTCAATCGATGACTTCCCAAGCGTGAACGTCGGGGGAGGGTCGGCTCCAACCTCATATTAGGCGACCCTTCCCCCCTCGAGGCATGCTAACCCCTGCTTCCTTGGCGCCGATGGGCGCCGCTGCCTTGCCCGCTCTGACAAGACCAGCAGGTACTGCAGCGATTGGCCAGGGAAAGCCGATCACGGCCCACGAGGATGGCGCCGTCAGCCGGGAACTCCGGGAGCTCTGGCGACTGGTCACGGAGAAATTGGTCAAAGCTTAGCCAGGCTCCGTCGACTCGCGAACGATCAATCTGGCTCCTCCGAGCTGCACCAGCACGGTTCCCAATATCACCAGCCCCAAGCCAATCAGGTCCAGCGCCGAGAGGCGTTCCCCAAGAAACCACCATCCCAGCACCGCGATCTCCGGCACCATGACGTTGGTGACGATGTTGGATTCCACCGCTGTCAGAGTCCGCAAGGTGTAGTTCCAGACCACGAAGGCGAGGGCGGTGTTCACCACGCTTAGCCACAGAATGATGATCCAATTCCTGGGGCTGACTGCGGGGACCCCTTCGAGCAGCAGGCCACAAGAGATCAACACCACGCTACCAACACCCATACTCACCGCGGTCACCAGCAGTGGGGACATACTGCGGGAGCGACCCACATCGCGTCCCACGATGGCGGCCATGGCGAAACCTAACGTCCCGACCAACGCCGCCGCAATGCCAGTCAGCTGAGACACGTCTATGTTGACCGGGTGGAAATACGTCCAGATGCCTACGAGGGCGATGATGATACCCAGCCATTGTACCCAGGCGGGTCGCTCCTTTAGGAGAACCCCGCTGATCAGAGCCACAACAATGGTATCGAAGGCAAAGAGAAGTCGGGTGGTGACTGTGGGCAGATGGAACAAGGCCACAAACTGCCCGCCCACCCCGATCGAGTACAAAAGTAGACCCAGGACGCCCAGGGTGATCCATGACTTCCGGCTGATTCTGTGCAGAGTGCGGCGGTTTGACTTGGACAGGGCGAAGGGAACCAAGCTCAGGAAGGCTAAGAAGTACCTCAAGCCGGCGAAGGTAAGAGGCGGTATGTCCTCGAGCCCTTGCTTGATCAGCACCCAGGAAGATGACCACAGGGTCACCACCAGCAGGGCCGCGAGGATGGCTACCGGCCTGGAAGCCGACTCGGTCTTGATCATGCACAGGTCCTCGAGTCCAGGCTCAGTGACGCCTGCGCGGTGGCGTTGGCGCAGAGCTCAACCCACTGAAGAGGCACGAGTGTGCAGGTCGCGGGATGCAAGGAGGAATCAAAGGGTCTCACGAGGAAGGCTGCTCCAGCGCTCTCTAGCGCTGAGGAGCACCTGTCTTTCGTTTTCGTAGGATATCACGTGGAGAGCGTCATCGACGGAGAACCAGCGGGCCTCATCGACCTCCCATCCGTGGTCGGGGACATCACCGCTCACATATCTCAGCAGAAAGTAGTGCACGAACTTGTGGTAGAGCACTCCGCTGTTGGAGTCGCGGTACCAGTACTCGATGTGGCCGAGGTCGGCCACATTCTCCCCTTGCAGTCCTGATTCCTCTCGGACCTCCCTCACAGCGGCTTGCAGGGGGTCTTCGCCCTTCTCTATCAGGCCCTTGGGCAGACCCCACACAGCGCCCTGCCTGGTCGCTATGAGGACGATCCACATCTGCCCCTCCCGCTCCTGGTAGAGCACTCCCCCAGCCGACCTCTGCACCTCCACTTTGGCCATACAGGCTTTTCTCCCCCCGGCGGCCTTCAACACCGCTCTGCAATCCTAGCACCGGGTGCCCAGCCGCGCAATGTGTCCTTCCAGCGCACATCGCCTGGCGGCCTGGGAGAAGGGAGTGGCCCTTCTTTGCCCTCGCGGTGATTGTTGCTATACTACACTCGGACACGATATGGCGCATCGTGTCGAGCGTCGAGCGGCGAATTCGGAACGCCCTGGGAGATATTGTGGTCAACCACCAATCGGATAGGCTACTGACCCTCACGCCTATAGGTCACGTCGAAAGCGGGGTCCAGAAAGGCGAGCAGGCCATCTGGGAAGAGCTGGAGTCGCGCATCGTGCTCGACGGCCAATGGGCGGAAGGGCTTCAGGGTCTGGATGAGTTCTCGCACATCGTCGTCGTTTTCTGGCTGGACAGGCCCAGCGAGGCCGAGGTTTCTTTGAAGGTACACCCTGAGGCCAAGGAGGAGCTTCCTCTGGTGGGCCTGTTTGCCACTCGAACGCCACTGCGACCCAATCCCATCGGTCTGACGAGCGTGGAGTTGCTCTCCGTGGAGGGGCCGACGCTACGCGTGAGGGGCTTGGACGCGTTCGACGGCACCCCGGTGCTGGACATCAAGCCCTACCTCGTCCGCGGTGACCTGAAGCCAGACGCGTCTGTGCCCGGATGGTTACGCCAACTGTGGGAGAGGCACGATCCTGAGGAATGAGAGCACCGGGGTAGCGGTGGCGGCCCAACGAGCTGGATCGATTGCCGTCTCACCCACTGGCACCCAGCAACTTCTCCGCCCGTTCCACGATCTCGTCTATCTTCGCTAGCGGCCCCTTTCCCTTGATGCCGGTCGCCAGCGTGCCCACCTTGGGTCCTACGAAGGTGTAGCCCAGTTGCTCTAGCTTCTTGATATTGGCTTGCACCAGGGGATTCTCGTACATGTTCACGTTCATGGCAGGGGCGATGAGCACCGGCGCCTCCGTCGCCATCACCGCGCACGTGAGCAGGTTATCAGCGATCCCACTGGCGATCTTGCCTATGGTGTTGGCCGTCGCCGGAGCGATGAGGAAGAGGTCAGCCATCTCCGCCAGAGCGATGTGCTCGATCTGCCAGTCCGTTGAGGGCGGGAACATGTGCACCAAGACGGGTTTCCCGGTGAGACTGCGAAAGGTGAGGGGGTCGACCAGCTTCTCGCCAGCTTCGGTCATCACCACGATCACCTCGGCACCCTTGCTTTGTAGCCTGCGGGCTAGCGTCGGCGCCTTGTAGGCGGCGATACTGCCGGTGACACCCAGCACTATGGTCTTGCCCTCAAGGGACATAGTGGCCTCCTGCCTCATGATGACCCAGCGCACCTCGGCGCGCGAGCCCTGACCACCGCGTCCAGGATTCGCCGTGCGATCTCCTCTTTGCCCTCTGCCACGGCTTCCACCTCGCCCGCCGAGTTGACGAGGTAGCCGACGTGATGACCACGCTCCACGTCTACCAGATCATTGGCCAGGACGTAGTCCGAGCCATTGGCTAGCAGAGAGCGATGAGCTGCCTCGACCAGTTCCTCTCTCGATCTGCCCACCTCTAGCTTGAAGCTTATCAATAGCGTGTCTGGCTGCAACGCCTTGATGATCTTGATCACCTTGGGGGTCTGCACCAGCTTGATCCACCACTCCTTCTGTCCGGACGGAGTCTTCTCCTCCACGTACCTCTCCGGCACGTAGTCCAGAACGGCCATGCAGTGCAACACCGCGTCGAAGGGTTTGCTGAGGAGTTCCCGTTTCATGGCTGCCTGGAGTTCGTCGATGGTCTCTATCTCCTGCAAGTTCAGGCGGGGCCGTGCCTCCTGTCCCACCACCTCCGCATCCGGAACCAGGCTATCCTTGCCATAGATGAAGGTCACGTCGGCACCGCGCGACAGGGCTTCGCTGGCCATCAACATACCCAACCGACCGGTGGACTTGTTGGCAATGTAGCGAACCGCATCAATGGGCCCTCGCGTGCCGCCGGAGGTGATCAGGATGCTGATGCCGGCCAGGTCTTGCACTAAACAACCTCCTTCTGGCCGAGCGCGTACTTGCAGTAGTCGGAGCGGCAGGGGTGGCCCCAAGCCACGAGCATTTGCCGTTTGCTTGGTTCTACCACAAGCGACCAGATGGTGCCGAATACGTTGTCAAAGCTCGTGTCCGCCGGCATGGAGTCGTGAGTTCCTCTACAGACCGGCGCTTGATGGTCCCGAAGCACGGCCTTGATGGTCTCCTGGTCAACCTGCCTACCCGCAAGCCCCAGCAGTTCTATAGCCCTGGCGTAGCGTGCCACAGACCTCTTCTGCCTCCTGGCATCCTCCGGTGACAGGGATTCCTCGGGCACCGTTCTCCCCGGCAGATGATTGGCGGCCAGCAGGAATCCCTCGGACGGGTCTCTGCGGATGATGCCGTCTGGCAGCGCCTCCGCCACACCAGCCTGACCCTGGGCATCGGCCAGGAGGTAGTTGAAGGCACCGAGATGCGGCACCGAGCTGACCAGGTCCCAGCCTTCGTCCACATCCTGGCAGCTATCCAGTACAAGGTCTGTAATCAAATGCCATGCCAGACCAGGACCGGTCGAATCGCGCTGGGGCAGCACTGAGAGGAAGATGCCCAGCCCCTTTTCGTTCAGGCCATCCGGGCTGCCTGCCCAGTGGTGGGTCACGCGCAGGCTCCGATATGCCCCATCTGGACCCACCTCCCTCAGTTCGCGCCATTCCTCGGCGTAGTAGTACCAGTCATAGTTGACGCCGACGAGAAGAGCGCCGTCCGTCGTGTAGGAAGGCAGCACTGCCAGGTTGGTGCAGCCCACCTGAGACGAGCTGTCGCCAACGTAGAAAACGGCCTTGAAGTTCCGGCTGTCAAGCTGGCCACCCTCGATCATGCCCTCCACCTTGTCCAGGATGGCGGGGTACCTCTCAGCGACGATGGCCTCACACTTGGCGGCCATTGCCAGCGTCTCCTGGTTAGCCTCCGGAATCTCCAGGGCAGTCAACCTGGCTCCCATCCGTAGACCAATCTCGTAGTAGGACCCGGTGAGGACGCGTCTGGCGGGCGATAAGACCTGAGACGTCAACTGCGCAGTTCTCTCAGCCCCTCAATCAAAGCCGGGACCACCTCATGGACATCGCCGACAATGCCGAGGTCGGCCAGCTTGAAGATCGGGGCCTCAGGGTCGGTGTTGATGGCCACGATGAACCCCGCATCTTTGATCCCCAGGTAGTGTTGCAGCGCCCCGGATATGCCGCAGGCGACATACAGATCGGGCTCTACTGGGGTTCCGCCCGCTCCCCCCACCCAGTATTCTTTGCCAACCCAGCCCTCGTCGAAGGCTCCTCGCGATGCACCCACTGCTCCGCTAAGCTCCCTGGCCAGTTCCTCCAGCAGGACAAAACCGTCGGCGCCGACCCCTCGGCCGCCAGCCACAACGATGCTGGCCTGCCGAAGACTCGGCTCGGAGATTTCCTCTACGATCTCCAGCCATTTTGCCGTAGTCTCGGTCTCTGCGATGTCTACGGCCACTTGCTCCATCTCCCCCAAGCGGGACTTGTCGGCCGGAAAAGGCTGTATGGAGCCCGGGCGTACCGTGATGATCTGCGGGCGCTTCTCCGGGCAGACGCTGGTGATCATCAGTTCGCCGCCGTAGGTAGAACGGGTACCAAGGACGACCCTCTCTGTTTGATCTACCTCCAGCTTGGTACAGTGGGGCAGCAATCCAGTATCGAGTTCCTGCGCAAGTCTCGGCGCCAAGTCTTGGCCCAGGTCTGTGGCCGCGAACAGGACTGCCTCTGGATTCCTCGCGCGGATGAGCTTCGCTAGCACCCGGGCATAGACCTGGGTGTCGTAGGAGGCCAGTCGTTCGTCCTCCAGCACGTATACCGTGTCGGCCCCACGCCAGATGAGCTGCTCCGCAAGCCCCTGCACGTCCCTGCCCACCAAGACCGCCTCGGCGTGCACCCCCAGCAGATCAGCCAGGTCCCGCGCCGCCCCCAGTATCTCGTAGCTTATGGGCGCGAGCTCGGTCCCTTCCGTCTCTGCTACGGCCCAGACGTTCACGGCCTCGGTCACTTCTTCAAGGGGTGTCAGCAGATCGTCCCACATGGATACGCCTCCTAGCTCTCCGGCTGGCGCCCTACTCCGGCCCTGCCCAGCCCAGAACAACTTACTCGCCCAGAGCGGATAGCCTCCATCACCTGGCCAACTTGTGTGACCTCATCAACCACGAAGTCGGCTCCATCGTCCGCACAGCCAGCTCCTACGAGGACTGTGGTCATGCCCAACGCTCGGCCCGGGCCGAGATTGCGTGCCCGATCATCTACGAGAAGGCACTCCTCAGCCCTGACTCCCAGCAGTTCAATGGCTCGCTGGTATGCCTGGAGGTCCGGCTTAGGCACATACTCCAGCTCGGCGATACCTATGATCTGCTGGAAGTGCCTGGCCACACCCAGCACCCCCAGAACACGTCGGGCGTGCGCGGCTGTAGCGTTGGTGAAGATGGACTTCTCCGCCCTCAGGCCTTCCAGCATGGTGTCCAGCCCAGGGTCTGGTCCCAGCATGTCCTCCACCGGCAGGTCATGCACAAATTCCAAGTAGTCCTCCACATCCAGGTCGTGGTGCAGATAGAGACCCCGGCCCGTGGTCCCGTAGAGCTGATAGTACTGCTGACGAATGGCCGCCACGTCTGCTGGGTCGATGCCCAGCCTCAGAGACATGTACTCGTTGATCCGGTCGCTGATGAGGTCCATGATCCCGCTTTCCGTCGGATACATGGTCTCGTCAAGGTCGAAAAGCACGTGCGTTATGCAATTGCTATCGGCCAATAGACACCTCGATTGTCGTTAACCGTTGAGCTCTGCCGTCCTGTGGAGTTTCCTCTGCTGCAGCGATAGGTATATGCCAGCCAGGATCAAGCCGCCCCCTGCCACCTTGAGTGGACTGGGAACCTCGCTGAGCAGCAAGCAGGCTAGCACTGTCGAACCTACAGGCTCCCCCAGAGTGACAACCCCGACCGCAGCGGCCGGTAGATGCCGCAGGGCCCAGTTGAGAGAAGAGTGCCCGATGATCTGCGGACCTACCGCCAGCAAAAGAAGCATCACGTAGGTCTGGACTGAGTACCCGGCGAGTCTCTGCTCGGTCAGCACGCACAACACGAGCGCACCCAGCGCAGCTACGGAGTAGACGACAGTCACATAGGCGAGCAGTGACGTCGTCGGCCTGAGTTTTCGACCGGCCATAAAGTAGCCCCCCACCATAACCGCGCCCACAATGGCCAGCAGATCCCCTCGTAGCGCTTGGCCCCCCAGCTCGAGGTCGTTCCACCCTATCACCATCCCTCCCAACAGAGCGACTGCTATGCCGGCTGACATCGCCAGGGAGAGCTTGTCCCGTGTGAGGAAGTGGGACGCCACACCCACGAAGATAGGGCTTGTGGACACGAAGACAACTGAGCTGGCCACCGTCGTATACTCCAGGGAGGAGATCCAGAAGGCGAAGTGGAGGGTCAGCAGCGCGCCAGAAAGGCCAGCCCAAGCCAAGTCTCCGCGACTCAGTGCCCTGAGTTCCCCCCAGCGTCGCAGCAGACCAACTGGTGCCACGATCAGAGAAGCTAGCACCAGTCGATAGGTGGCGATAACGAGGGAGGGAGCCTCGGCGAAACGGACCAAGATGGCTCCGAAAGACACGGCCACCACGCCCATGAGCAGTACGCTGTACAATGGCAAATCGTCCCACGTGGTCATCACCGCTCATAGATCCTCAGAGCCGTGAACGATCCTGCCATCGAACACTGTGGCCAAGACACGCGCGCTGAGTATCTCCTGAGGCGCTATCTCGAAGATGTCCTGCGAAAGGATCACCAGGTCAGCCAGCTTTCCGGGCGTAAGAGAACCCCTCTCTCGCTCGGTTCCACTGGCGTAGGCCGCTCCTAGCGTATAAGCATTAACGGCCTCACTCACTGTAAGGCGCTGCTCCGGATGCCAGCCACCCACGGGCTCTCCGTCGGCCCGCTGTCTGGTGACCGCGGCGTGAATGCCCACCAGCGGATTCGGCGACTCCACCGGAGCATCCGAGCCAAAGGCCAGCCTCGCCCCCGAGTCGAGTAGAGACCGCCACGCGTACGCCAGTTCGGCCCGCTGGCCCCAGTACCTGTCGGCGAGGTACATGTCTTGCGTGGCGTGAATGGGCTGCATGGAGGCGATGACCTGGAGTTCCTTGAAGCGCGGAACGTCATCGCGATGGAGCACCTGCACGTGCTCGATGCGATGCCGGAGTTCTCGCCCCACCCCCGCGCGGCCTTGCTTCTCAAAGGCATCCAGAACGCGGCGATTGGCCCTGTCGCCAATGGCGTGAACAGAGCAAGCGATGCCCGCCTTAGATGCCCTGCCCACCGTGCCCTCGAGCTCCTCCTGGCTGATAGCCGCTACCCCCTTGTTGTCAGGCTGGCCCAAGAAGGGCTCAATCATCTCGGCCGTCTGGGAACCAAGCGTGCCGTCGCAGAACAGCTTGACGTTGCCCAGACGCAGATAGCTGTCACCAAAGCCACTTCTCAGCCCTACCTTGATGGCCTCGTCGAGGCTGGCTCTGGAGAGCATCATGAACACCCGCAGGCCCAGCTCATCCCTGCCAATCATCTGTTGGTAATCGCTGAGAGATTCGCCTCCGCCCTTCGCGGATTGCCATTCGCCGCAGTCATGGATGCCGGTGATCCCGAGTTCTTGCGCCTCCGCGAGGGCCTTTCTAAGCGCGGCCTGCCGTTCCTCAGGCCTGACGGAAGGAATGGCGTCGCAGACCAGATGCATGGCCTCTTCTTTGAGGATGCCCGTGGGCTGTCCTGTCTGCGGCTCTCTCTCAATCACCCCTCCGGACGGCTCCGGTGTATCTTCGTCGATGCCAGCTCTGCGCAGGGCCTCCGAATTCACCCAGATCACGTGTCCAT
>DATEXS010000191.1:0-2540 GCA_035256725.1 Anaerolineae bacterium | reverse complement strand
GCGGACTACGAGAAGAACCTTGAGGAGAATCTAAGGTCGCTTCTCGAGCGGGCGAAGTCTGGGAGCTACCGGGCACCCCCGGTGCGTCGGACGTACATCCCGAAAGGGACGTCGAGGACGGAGATGCGCCCCATCGGCGTGCCGACCTTTGAGGACAAGGTGCTCCAGAGGGCGGTGGTGATGGTGCTGGAACCGTTGTATGAGCAAGAGTTTCTCGACTGTTCGTACGGGTTTCGGCCTGGGCGGTCAGCCCATGACGCCTTGGATGCACTGTGGAAGCAGACGATGGACGTAGGCGGCGGGTGGGTTATAGACCTCGACATTCGGAAGTTTTTTGACACTTTGGATCACAAGCATCTCCGGGAAATCCTCAAGAGACGGGTGAGTGATGGAGTGCTCTCGCGGCTTATCGGGAAGTGGCTGAATGCCGGAGTATGTGAAAAGGGAGCCGTGAGTTACCCGGGACAGGGGTCACCCCAGGGTGGGGTGGTATCCCCCATGCTCAGCAACGTGTACTTGCATGAGGTCCTAGATGAGTGGTTCGAAGAGGCAGTGAAACCTCGCCTGAAGGGGAAGGCGTTCGTCGTCCGATATGCCGACGACGCCGTCCTGGGCTTCGAATACGAAGAGGACGCCCGGAGGGTGATGGAGGTACTGCCAAAGAGGTTCGCGAAGTACGGTCTGACGATACATCCGGAAAAGACACGGGTGGTGAGATTCCAGAGACCGGACCGAGGGAACCCAGAGGACCAAGAGCAGCCGAAGCGGGAGACGTTCAACTTCCTGGGGTTCACGCACTCCTGGAGGAGATCCCGCAACGGAAACTGGGTAGTCAAGCGGACGACCGAAAGAGGGCGTCTTGCGAGGGCGCTCAAGAAGGTGGGTGACTGGTGCAGGAGGAATCGCCATGCGCCAATCCAAGAGCAATACGATCACCTCCAGCGGAAACTGCAAGGTCACTACTCCTACTACGGGATCACGGGGAACTACAACATGCTGGCGACCTTTCGGAATCAAGTGATCCGCATATGGAAGGTGTGGCTCAGCAGGCGGTCGAACAACGGGTGGGTGTCGTGGGAGAAGCTCAGGCTTCTCCTTGAGCGATTTTCGCTGGCACCCCCGAGAGTGGTGCACTCGATCTACTCGGCGAACCTCTGACTTGAAGAACCGCATGCGTTAGTTGCGCACGTGCGGGTCTGTGGGGGCTCTGGGTGGGCGACCACCCAGGGCTACCCGGCGATTATCACAAGGGGGATAACGAGCGGGAGAAACAGGACTGCGAGCAGCGGGCGTTCTATCGTCTGACCGAGCGGCTGAAGAAGTCCTTTCCTCATCTGCACATCCTGCTGCTGTTGGATGGCCTGTTCGCGGGCGGACCGGTTATACGCCGCTGTCGGGACTACGGATGGCACTTCATGATCGTGCTCCAAGATGGCTGCCTGCCGCAGGTCTGGCAGGAGTACCAGGGGCTGAAGCGGCTGCTGAGCCAGGAGGATCGGCTGTCGCAGCGCTGGGCCGATCGGCAGCAATCGTTCGAGCTGGTCAACGACATCGACTACCGCTACGGAGACAACGAGAAGAAGCGGGTGACGATCCACTTGGTGGTCTGCCAGGAAACCTGGCAGGAGGTGAACGCCGAGCACAGCGTCGTGGAGCGTTCCAGCCGGTGGGCCTGGATCTCGGACCTGCGCTTCTCTCGCGAAACGGTGCACCTCCGCTGCAACCTCGCCGCACGACACCGTTGGGGTATCGAGGAGGGATTTCTGGTCGAGAAGCGGCAGGGGTATGACTACGAGCACTGCTACGCGGAGAACTGGAATGCGATGCGGGCCTACCACTACCTGATGCGCATCGGGCACCTGCTGAACCTGCTCGCCTCCTTCGCCAGCACCCTCGTGGAGGCGTTCAAAGAGCGCGGCGCGCAGGGGTTCATCGAGTGGGTGGGCAGCACGCTGAGCGGACGCTGGCTTGAGCCTGCCCACTTGCAGGCTCGGCTGAGCGCTCCCTTCCAGCTCCGGCTGCTTTTCCCGATCCCCGACCTCCCCGTTCTCACGGGCTGAACCGCTTCCGCGGCCTCACCCCCTCGATCCCTCCCGCTGGCCTCCCAGGGACCGCCATTCCTCCGCACCTTGCCCACCCGGCCTCCAAGCCACGGCATGAGCCCGCCGAAACCCCATCCGACCAACGCGGACCTCGATCAATCGCGTTCGGGGCCACGCCGCGACGCTCCGTGGCTGTCCGAGTACCCGCGACGGTGCGCCATGAGGGCGCATGCGTCAGGGCTGTTCTTTGCCGTCTAGCCTTGACAGCCCCTGTGGACCGGCAGAGAATGGGGTAGGATTGTAGTGTGAGCTAGTCAGGTATCAGAACGTGCAGGCCGTCACGTCCTTTTCCTGAACGTAGATTGTGGTGTACGGTCCAAGCGTCGGACTTTCTTCCCAGGACAGAGGAACATGCGTACGTTTCGAGGCGGGATTCATCCCCCGGAGAAGAAGGCGCATACCGAGCATCTGGCCATAGAGCGCCTTCCGATTCCACCC